>JBGQCZ010000255.1:0-7227 GCA_041495645.1 Gemmataceae bacterium
AGCGCAGCAACGGCAACAGAACCTTGTTGACGTTTTCGGTTCGAAAAGTGTCGGTCACGTAGCGGAACAGTTTGCTTTCCGAAGCCTCTTCCGGCAGGACCGAATCGACCGATCCCGGGCTGACCTTCATCACCTGGATGCGCAGGTCGCTGTAAAACCTCTGCTGCTCGGCATAATCGTCGGGCCGCGGCAAACCGAGCAGCATCTTCGGCACGGCCAGCACGAAGCCCAACGTAACCACGCCGAATAACGCCAACAGCAAGCCGACCGCGATGGCGCACGCGGGCGTCCAGGGAATCCGCAGCCGCCGGTTCAGCCATTGAACCACCGGCCAGAGAATCGACGCCAGCAAGACCGAAATGGTCAGCGGGACGAAGATTGAATCGCCCAGCCACAGCGCGATGGCCGCGCCCAAGAGGCCCAGGCAATTCAAGCCGATGCGAGTCGCGGAAGAGAGGTCGAGATTAATCACGGATGCGCTCGGTAACGACCATGGGCTGTCACGCTCTCATTTGACTGGCAATCAGCGTATTGTGCAACAACATTGTGATGGTCATTGGTCCTACGCCGCCGGGGACGGGCGTGATCGCGCCGGCCACGTTGACCGCCGCGGCAAAATCCACGTCGCCAACCGGAGGGACGCTATCGGGAACTCGATTGATGCCGACATCAATGACCGTAGCGCCGGGTTTGATCATGCCGGCGGTGACGAAGCGCGCCTGCCCGATAGCGGCGATGAGAATGTCGGCGGAGCGGGCGATCGCGGACAGGTCGTGGCTGCGGCTGTGAGCCACGGTCACCGTGGCGTCGCCGCCGGGGCCCTTGCGCATCAACAACAACGCCAGCGGCTTGCCGACGATCGTGCTGCGGCCGATGATCACCGCGTGCGCTCCCGTCGTCTCGATGCCGTTGCGAATGAGCAATTGTTGCACGCCCAACGGCGTGCAGGGAACGAAGCCGGGTTCGCCCGCGGCGAGCCGGCCGAGACTGAGCGGATGAAAGCCGTCCACGTCTTTCGTGAAGTTCACGCAGTTAATGATCGTGCTTTCGTTTATTTGCTTGGGCAGCGGCAATTGCACGAGAATGCCGTGTACGGCCTGATCGTCGTTCAGCTTCGCGATCAGGTCGAGCAACTCCGCCTGGCTTGTCGAGGCCGGCAAATGATGCTGAAAGCTGGCGAATCCGGCCTTGGCGCAGGCCGCGATCTTGTTGCGGACGTAGACCTCGCTCGCCGGATTATCGCCGACCCGCACCGCCGCCAGTCCCGGCTTCGGCCCACCGCGCTGAATCTGCGCCGCGACTGCGGCGGCAATCTCCGCCTGCATGGTCTGAGCGAGGGCCTTGCCGTCAAGAATGCGAGCGGGCATAGCGAATAATCCCCGAAACGAACGCGGCCGGCGTGGAAGTACTCGCTCAGCGATCGTCGTTGGATGGTCATCGCCTAATACGATCATCGGGACGATCGTCGAAGTCGTTGCGACGCCGGTCGTCGTCAAAGTCATCGCGCGGATGATCGAAGTCGTCGTCCTTGTCACTGCTGGCGGGCCTGCCCGAAAAGAACTTCCGCGAGGGCCCACTCATGAGCACAATCAGAACGACCGCCGGATAGCCGAAGCCAATCAGTGCCGAGCAGGCGATCCCGCCGACGCCAGAAATGGCGGCGGTCGCCGGCTGGGCCTGTGGCCCGACATTCGCCTGTTGTTTCTCCCATTTGCTGGTCGCGGGAATGATGAATGCCGCGGTGAAAACAATGTTCCCAAGCGTCGTAATCACCATCAGCCCCACGGCGGCCATGGCAAGCATTCGTCCCATTGGCTTATTGCTCAACAGGAAGATGCCCGACACGAGCAACAACAACGAATAGGTCAACTGCAGAACTCCAAAGGCGATCATGATTGGTTTCTGCGCCGGAATCTCATTGCGCATGAATTCTTGTTGGTCCTTGATCATCTTGACTGGATCTGGTCCCTGACCCTTCGGGGGTTTGGGAAGCGCTTCAACCATGGCGAGGGCTAAGTCCTCGGCAAACGGCGCGCACATGGACCCGAGCAAACACGGAACGCCAAATATCAGGTTGAAAATCGCAATCAGGGTGATGCCGATTGGTCGCTTCATACGGGCCATGGAATCCACTCCAAAGAAAAACAAAGAGTGCGCTTGGCGATGCTTGATGAAGATCATCGCCTGAAACGATCATCCGGACGGGGCCGGCTTCTGAACCTGCGCTGGCATGAATGCAATCTCCTGGGTGAAAAATCGGTTTCGGTGAAGGGATTTTTACGGATGGAAGCGGGCGCGAACAAGGGCTTGGCACGGCGTGCCGAGCATCGACGCAAATCTAATGGGGCCATTTAGGTAGGTCCCGCCCGGCAGGCGGGACCTACTACCCTAATGGCGCCGGGCTCGTCAGACGCCCAAACAACTCGCGGGTTCGGTTGGTGTGGCGATCGAGCTCGGTGCGGAATGTGGCGGCGCTCTCAAATCCCAATCGGCGAGCCAATTTCTGCAATTCTTCCGCCGCTTCGGGATATTCGTCCAGTGCTCGGTTGGTCATGATGCGCAAGCGACTTTCGACCTGACGAAGGAAGTCGTAGCTTTCGCGCAGCGCCAAGTAATCTGGCTCGTTCAGCAGGCCGACGGTTGCCAATGCGTCGAGCGCTTGCCAGGTATTCGCGACGCAAACCTCAGGATGGGCGCCGCCATATCGGAGCTGAAACGCTTGAACGAGAAACTCGACATCGACCTGCCCGCCCGGGCCCCGCTTCACGTCGCGCGGGCCACGGCTGGCCTGCAGCCGATCGCGCATGGTTCGCACCTCTTGCGCGAACTCCGGCTGCCAATCCAAGCCGAAGGCCGCCTGCCGAACCGCCACCACCACTTCCTCGCCAAACTCCGCATTGCCGAACACCACCCGCGCCCGCGTGAGCGCTTGCCGTTCCCAAAGCCGCGCCGAGCCTTGTTCGTAGTAACGCCGGAACTCGGACAGTGTCGTCACCAGGGTTCCCGACCCCCCGGCTGGCCGCAACCGCATGTCCACGTGGTAAAGCAGGCCCATCGGCCCTTGCTGGCTCAGGTCGCGGATCAGGCGCTGGGCCAACTCGGTGAACACGAGCAGGTTGCTCGCCGGGGCCGCCGACGCATCGCTTTCGCATACGACGATCAAATCGAGATCGCTGTGATAACTCATCTCGCGCCCGCCGAGTTTGCCCAGGCCGAGAATGACGAACCGGGCCGGCCGACCGTCGTCCCGGCGGGCCGGGCCGAAGCGCTGCTCGATGGTTTGCACCGAATTGGCCGCCACTTGATTGAGAACCGCCTCGGCCACATCGCTCAGCGCCGCGGTCGTCTCGCGCACGGCCGCCTTGCCCAACAGGTCGCGCACGCCGATTCGCAGCAGTTCCTTGTCCTGGAAGCTGTGCAGGATCGGTTCCCAATCCGCGGCGCCTTTGCACAACTCGGCAAGTTCGCTTCGTAGCTCGTCGAGCGTGCGCGGCTGGTTCAGCACCAGGCTGTCCAACAGTTCGTCGATCATGCCGGGGTTGTTGATCAGGATTTCGGCGAGAAACTGGCTGCCGGCACAGAGTTCCACGGTGAGCCGCAGGCTCGGGGCGCTGAAGCTGAACAACTCCCACAGCACGCCCTTGGCCCCGAGCGACGCGGTGACGTTTTCAAGATTGTTCAGCGTTTGGTCCGGATCGGGAGTGCGGGCGAGTTCGCGCAGCAGGGCCGGGGCGATGCTCGCGAGGAAATGCCGGCAACGCGGGGTCGAGAGGAACGGCACCGATTCTTGCGCGAGTTGGGCCAGGTTGCGATATGCGGCCTTCACGTCGCGGAACGCGTACTTGTCCAACACCGACGCGATCGCCGCCTCGTCTGGGTCCGGGTCGAGGATCAGATCGGTCTCGGGCTCGGACTGTTCCGCCGCCCCGGCAAAGGTTTGATGCAGAAGATGGTCGAGGATTTGCCGATTGAGGCGCGTCTTGTCGTGATAGTCATGCAGGAATTCATCGAGCGGATCGACGAGCAGATGCCGAGTGTCGATGACCTCGGGCGGCGCATCGTCGAGGATCGAACGCGGGGCGCGCGGCGCGCGGCGCGCGGCATCGCGTTCCGCGGCCCGGTCTTCGCGCTGCGAATAGCCCATGCGCAGAGCGAGTTTGTGCAGTTCCTCCGGGCTCGCCGGAAGTCGGTGAGTGGCCAGGTCGAACAACAATTGCAGGCGATGCTCTGTGCGGCGCAGGAATCGATACGCGTCGTCGAGAATCTGAAACTCGGTTGCGGTCAAGCAACCGGCAGCTTCCAGCGCTTGCATGGCCTTGAGCGTATTTCGCTCGCGCAAGCCGGGCAGATCGCCGCCGTTGAGAAGCTGAAGGAACTGAATCGCGAATTCAATGTCGCGAATGCCGCCGCGGCCGGTCTTCACTTCGCTGTCGCCAGCGCCCGCACGCAGCGTCTTGTGCTCGATCCGGCGCTTCATCGCCTTGATCTCATTGATCTCTGCGAAGCCCAAATAGCGGCGATACACAAACGGTTCGACTCCTTTGAGAAATTCCTCTCCCAAAGCCAGATCGCCCGCCACGGGCCGCAACTTGATCAGCGCCTGCCGCTCCCAAGTGCGGCCGAGCGTGTCGTAGTACAACAGCGTGCTGGCCAGCGAGCGGGCGAGCGGGCCGCGTTTGCCTTCCGGCCGCAGCCGCAGATCGACGCGGTACGCTTGTCCCCGATCGGCATGCGCCGAAAGCAACCGCACCACTTCGCCAATCACGCGCGCATAAAACTCCTCGACACCGGCGCCGCCACCCTTGCCGCGAGTCTGCCCTTCGTGGTCGTAGACGAACATCAGATCGATGTCGCTCGAGTAATTCAGTTCCTGGCCGCCATGCTTGCCGAACGCCAGCGCGACGCAGCGCACCGGCTGGCCTTCATCCGTCACCGGCTCGCCGAACCGACTCGAAACGCCGCGCAGTGCTGATTCGAGGGCGATTTCCACAGCGGCGTCGGCCACGTCGGAAAGATCGAGCGTGACTTCCTCGAGCGTGCGGTCGTGAATGATGTCGTTGGTGCCGATGCGCAGCATGTGCCGGCGGCGAAAACGGCGAAAGGCCCGCAACAAGCCCGCATCGTCGCGGGCGTTCGCGGCTTCTTCGCGCAGTTCGCGCCGTAACTCGGCCGGGCCAGGACTGTGCCGTAAGGGCACGCGCAACATGTCCAGAAAGTCCGGGTCCGCCACCAACGTATCGGCGAAGAACTGGCTCGTGCCGAGCATCGGCAAAAGAACTTCAAGCCCGGCCGCATTGCCTTCGAGCAATCCGGGCAAAGATGCCGGCGCCGCGGCAATGTAGCGCTCCAGGTTGTTGAGCGCCATGTCCGGATCGGGACTGGCCGGAAGCAGCCGCGTCAGGGCATCGGCGAGCACGCGAAATCCGTCGGCCCCAAGCCGCGCCGCGAGCGCTTCCGCGATGCGGCCGGCGCGATCGGTAGCGGCAAAATCGAATGACTCCATGCGCGGCTCCGGCCAAACGCTATTGTACAACCCACCGTTCCGCTCGATTGATACAGCACGCTCGAGCACAACCGACAACCAAACTAAATCCAACTTTCTGCCCTGCGCGCTCATATCTGCGATTCGCCCCAACTCCTTGCGTTGCCCCGAGTTGTCGCCCTCCCCGCACGCCCTCGAAAACTTTGTGGAGAAAGTGGTTGGATGAGTGGTTGCGTGGTGCGTTTGGTGGTGGGTTGGGTTGTGCGCTGGGTTTGGAAACGGGTTGAAAACCGAGTTGTGCGACGGGTTGGAAATCAGGTTTTGAACTGAGTTGGAAGCGGCGCAGTGGCACGCCGCTCGCAGGCAGTGACAACGCCGCGCCCGGGACCGCGAGCTGCCCGAATCACGAATCACGAACTGCCTTGGAATCGACTTGATCACGATGGGCTTCGCCAAGAAGAAATGTGCGCGCGAAAGGTCATCAACTCTGCGGGTCAATCTTCAGACCACCGGTATTCTACCCGCGTGCCTTGCACAAATCCAATGTCGGCAGCACACGAAGCACTGCTTCGCCCTGGGCAAACGCCCGACCGAATTCGGGTCCAAGGAGGGCAGCGGCGTCACCTACATCGTGCTCAAGCGCGTGAAGAAGTGACATCTGCTGGCGGGATCAATGGTTCCGGGTGCCCGCGACCGACCGCGCAGAATTGTGAAAAGTGAATTGACACCACTTATTCCCGCACCACTTATTCCGACACCACTTATTCCGCGACAAGCAAATCCCGGCAATAGCGATTGGCGCACATATGCCCAACGCTACAATAGGCACATGACCACAGCGATTTTGTCCCCGACAACTGAGGCGGCGATCTGGGCGAGAGTGATCCATCCGAAAGGAAAGCTCGAACCGGCTGTCGCCCGCGCGATCCTCAAGCTCGAATTCAGCGCTGAGGATCAGGAGCGCATGCACGAACTGTCGCAAAAAGCGCAGGAAGGCGAACTGACGCCCGAGGAACAGTTCGAGATCGACAATTTCGAGCGGGTCGGCAACTTGCTGGCGATTATGAAATCGCAATCGCGCAAGTTGTTGAAACGCACCCGCCGCGCCTCGTAACAACCTCGCATGGATCAAGCCCTCGGCCGACTGGTCCGGCAACGCGCGCACGGGTTGTGCGAGTATTGCCACATGCCGGCGGAATTCGATCGGCCGGGATTTGAAATCGAGCACATCATCGCCCGCCAACATCGCGGAGCCACCGTCGCCGGAAATCTCGCGTGGGCCTGTTTCACCTGCAACAAGAAAAAGGGACCGAACTTGTCGGGAATCGACAGCGTGACCGGCAAGCTCGTGCCGCTGTTCCATCCGCGCCGCCACAAATGGTCTCGGCATTTCCGATGGCGCGGCGCATTGCTCGCCGGCCGCACCGCCATCGGTCGCGCCACCATCGCCGTCCTTGGAATCAACCAACCGCTCCGCGTTCGACTGCGGCAGGAACTCATCGATGAGGGTGTCTTCCCGACCGAATGACAACGCACCGGGACCGTAGCAATACGATGCTTCGCCAAACCCGGCCACTACATCGGTCGTAATCGACGCGAGCGGCAAGTGGGAGGCCCTGAAGGACGGCACGGTGTACCTGAAGGGCTCGGTGAAAATCGACGCCTCGAAATCCCCGCGGGCGGCGGACTGGTCGATCGAGGGCCTCGACATGACGGCGCTGGGCATCTACCAGGTGGATGGCGAC
>JBGQCZ010000256.1:0-7182 GCA_041495645.1 Gemmataceae bacterium
GTAACGCCTTGCGGCGCAGCTGTCTGGAACAGGAATATCAACGCGAAGCCGCCGCTGCCGGCTTCGACCGAAAAACCCGGCGCTTGTGGGCCCGCCTGCTTAAGTTGGCGGCGTGATCAGAGGTTTCATCCGAAAGTGCAGTTTAAGGGAAATGCATGTTCGTTACTTCGACCCCACACTTTGTGCTGCTGAGGGCCACGAGGACAAGGGGCTGATCGAGTGTCTCATGGTTAAGTGCGCCAAGGTCTTGGTGTATTGTGCGGGAAAAAAGGACAGTTACGGAAAAGACGCCGAGGCAGCGATGGCCCTCAGCCAGGGGAAGCCAGTCATTTTTCTGTGCGACGAAGAACAACGTTCACGATTCCTACGAGACGTGCATCCGCTGAGTCGGCTTATCGAGTTCTCGACCGGTGTCGCAGTCGGTGCAATGGTGACGAGTTCGGTGGCCGACGTGTCACAACTGCTTCACCGGATATTCGAGAACAGAATGGAATACGAGCTGGAGCAGGCCAGGCCAGGGTACTTGCGACTCAAGGAAAGGTTGACTAAGTCGGTCGTTCGATTGCAGACGAGCGACGACCTGCTGCGCGAAACGTTTTGGAACTATTACCATAAATGAAACAACTCCCCGAATCGAGGTTCCGGGGCAAGTTATGCCAATTCGTTCAACTCTCCCGACAAATCGTCCGACGTTTCCGATAGACCCACTTCAGGCTGTTGTCGGCTGGGACGAGTACCGTCGCCGCCTTCGTTACCGGTTGCCCGCCCGGAGAGTTGATAACCGATTCTTTCACTTTTTGCCTTTGACTCAGTTCATTTCCACCCAGAGGTGGCGCAACTCAATATTCGGTCGACCAGTACCTCGATCATGGCGCGATTCAAGAATTACTGTTCGTACTACTGAATCGGCCCTTACAAGTTGAAGTAAATCGTCGACCGCCCACCCCGCAGCGCCCGACGCGGCGAGACCGCGGATCCAGTCATCGGTGCGTTTATGCCATGTGGTTGCCGTTTCTTCCTGCACAAAGCCAATCATCGCGCCCAACGAATGAGCTGCACCATGATGTCCGCACTTGAATCGATGAATCCCACCAGTGGTCGAAAACTGACTGAAGACGTATTCGCGTTCGTCGCGATTACGGTCCTTCGGCGTCGGAAGCCGCTTGCATTCAATCGGCAACAACGATTCGAAATCGACGTACCTACGGCCCTCAACAACGATCGCAACTCCGCACGGCGCGGCAACGAGGTCGACCGTTCGCGTACGATCAACCTCGTCCGGTTCTTCGACACGAAACTGAAGGATATCGAGTCCGAGGGAAAGGCGGGACGCGCTATTCAGGTGACCACACAACTGGGAAGTTAGCCGCGGTTCGGCGGTTTCGGTCGGCCGGCCGTGACGATCTCGCCAGCGAGGAAGTTCATCGGCGATGAAGTCGATCACTTCATTAAGAAACGTGAAAGGCTTTTGTACATCGCTGGCAAGCGACCCACTCGCAGGTCCGAAATCTGGATTGGCGGCGAGCATGAATGCGATTCTCAAAAGCCCTGAGTGCGCAAATCGGCCAACGTCTCGTCCGCGTCGCGCAACGCAATAGACCGCAGCCAATAACGCAGCCGATCCGGCTTCAGCATGAAGATAAAACGGCCGTCATAAATCCGCGCGATGCGCGTAACGTGCAGCGACGATGCCTTTTGTTCATGGAGCAATTTGTCGAGCTTACCCTGCAACGAATCGGCATCTGTCCAATCCACATCGCCTTTTCCGAAAACAAACGGCTGACAAATAATGCCAGGCCATGCCTGTGGATCGAGCGCTCGCAGCGGTTTTTTTTTGTAGATCGCATTGATCTGGCGTGTGAATACGGTCGTGAATTCGGACAGTGAATCAAATCCACTCTCTTTTATCATGGAGGAGTCTTCCCCAAGACGAATGAACTCGCGAAATCGATCAACGATATCAATGGCTAGAATCTGCTCGTTTGCGCTAATATCGAGCGTACCCTCGGCTGGATATGGGAGTGAGAGGATGTCAATTTCCGAGGGTGTAGTGGCCTTTTGTGTGAACATTCTCACGCTAGTCGCCGCCAAAAATGCCCTGAGTACTGTCTTCTGGGTCGCGAGCCACTTGTCCAAATCGACCAGCGTCGAATGGTCAGTATTCTTTGCGCAGATTCCTACAACTTTGTTCTTATAGGTGAGGTACGTATCGGTCCAAAGACTGTGAGCAAGGTCCATTTGCATCCTTATTAGGATCATTGGCGGTGTAAATCTTGTAGGGGAGTACGGGGTTTTGAAAAGTGTCTCCGTTGTCTTCACAATTGCCGAACGTTCAACACCAGAATCTGTGATCGCTTCCGACGGAATAAAGTCCTTGCCGGTCAGGTGCGGAGCAAGCACGCGCGTTCCTGTCCGTCCAACAATGAATCCTTCGCCACATTCCCAATTCCTCTCGGCTGCCAGTGAGGTCACCGTTCGATATTTCTTCAAACGATCAACGAATGTGAGCACGCGTCCACCGCCGAGCAAATTCGCCCGCCAAACTCTGTCATTGGTCAACACGAGATTACGCGGAAGCCAATGCAAATCGTAGTAGTCAATGTCAAACCCCTTTTCTGTCGCAACGCGACCGGATCGGCGGAATGTCGCATGCAGTATCTTTCGATTTTCGGGTGGTTGAGTGTTTTCGGCAACGACAACAAGAACCTTGGTATCGGCGTCACCTTTTTGAAATAGACCGCGAACCGAAATGAAATCAAGGATCTCGCGGACGTCCCATCTTTCGATGAATCGCCGTCGGAAATCCATTGGTCCCTGATTGTAAAGAAAGCCGTACTGCTGGAGCATGCAAACCATGCCGTCATTCGCAACCGTTTCCATCGCGTCGACAAGAAAAAGATAACCAAGCTGCTTGTCCGGAAGAGAGCCTTTCCCGTGCTGTTTCTCGTAGTTTATGTAGCTCCGCTTGGCTCCTTCTGTCGTTAGTTTTGACTTGAACGGCGGATTGCCGACAACAACGCCGATCGTTTCCTTGATGAGGCCCATCTCCTTCGCCTCAAAGAAGCACGAATGATGCAGCGTCACTCCTTCAAGCGGCGGGAAAAGTTTGATGTTGCTACGGATTTCTTCTGGCTCAAGCGCATCGCACATCGCCAAGTACAAACTGAACGCGGTAAGTTCCACCGCACTTGGTTCAAGGTCGATCCCGTGTACCTTCTTCAACAGACGGTTGAGAACCATTTTGCCAGGCCGCTTCCAGTCATTCCGGCTCCGCCAGTGCATTACCAATCGTTTGTATGCCTCAACTAAAAATACTCCGGAACCGCATGAAAAATCGGCGATGACTTCATCTCGTTCATGCAATCGGTCAATCCGCTCCCAGCTCAGCGCCTCATCCAGCATGAGTCGCACGAGGAACGGCGGTGTGTAAATCGCGGTGTCCTTATCCTCGACGAACATCTGGTAAATGTGGCTGATCAACTCGATGGGCAGATCCTTGAAGGAGTACAGTTCCCACATCGTTCGTTGACCGGATTTCTCCTGTTTCGCTTCCACCATTGTGGCGAAATGCGCGAGTTGGCCATTGCCGCGGAGCGATTCCGCGTCGCCGGGTTCCAGCTTGAAGACATTGCCGTTAAACTTGACCTCATGAGCTTCCAACAGGGCAATCAGCGCTTCTCCGTCAGCCAGCACATGGAAGAACTTGTTTGCTCCGGCAAGGAATTGGCCGAAATAATCGCGCAAGAGAACACCGCGTTCCTCGAGATAGGCGATGAGCAAGGAGAGAATTAGGAGTTTTCGCCGCAGGTGCTTTTTGAGGACCCCTTTCTCGTTCAATTCATCGTGGAGCTCCTTGACCGCATTTAGAAGCAGCCTGTGGGCTGACTTCTCCGACATAAGCTGGCCGCAGATTTTTGGATCATCCCAGATCGTGCCGTTCCGAAGCCGCCAATAGTCCCACCACGGATCATTGCTGATCTTGCCCAGCGTATCGAGCGTCTTGAAAGGCCTGCACTTGTTTTCGGACGCCAAAGCAAAATCCGGCTCATGAGCGCAGCGAAAGAGTTGGACTAGCCCTTGAGTCTTGCGGTATAGAAGCGGCACGCCGCCCCAACTCCAGAGGCGACGGTGCAGCTTGGCGAACTCGGGATCATCGGCAGGATCATCCGACACGAAAACGAATGCCTGAGGTACCGGCGGACGACCATTGCGGCTGGCTTCGAAGAAAACGGCGTCCGCACCGTAATCCTTCGCTTTGAGCATCACTGCCGCTTGTGAAGCTTGATCGGACTTGGCCTGGAATCCGCTTACGGTCACGAGCCCGTCCACCGGCGGCAGTGTGGCGTCCTTGCGCAGGCTCACCAACCAATGCAAGTTTGCGCTCATTTTCGTTCGTCTACCGAAGAAACGGTTGGTTTAGTTGCGTAGCATCCTTGCGTACGTGTTGAGGTTATAAACAATTACCCCGTGCGATTCCATCTTGGTTGGCGCAGTTGCCTAGGATGCCGATGGCCGGTGCCGTCACGTCATGAACCGCGAGCGTTGCTCGCGGCGATCATCCAAGTCAGACAAACAGGCTGGAGTCTGCAGCCTGCAGGCTGTGGAGCAGACTTTGCCGGCGGTGAATCGGTTGGGCGGGGTGGTGCGCTGGACCGATATCATCTTGGATCATGTCGGTTACCAGGACGTGTCGGTGCGATGCGGCAAATTGGAACGCAACCTGGCGCTCTTGGAGTTGGATCATGCCGACATGCCCGACGACTCCTTCACGCTGTTCAACCTCGGCTGGACGCTCATGGACCTGGGCCGGACGCAAGAAGCGCTCGGCGGAAAAAGGGGACATTCAGCTTTTTCGCCTGGTCGAGGTCTCGATAATCGCCCGCGCGCCTGAATGACGAAAAAGCAGAAAGTCCCCTTTTTCCGGCCAAACTCTTCCATCCGATCGCCGAGTCGCGAACGTGGGGCAGTAGGCGTTTGATTTCTGGTCCAACAACGGGACCAGTGGGAAACGATGAGCGTGTTCGAGTCACAGCAAACCTTTGATCGTTTCGCCTTCCGAAAGCACGGTGGGCCGCCCTTCCGCGGAATCGTAGGTGATTGCATGGTGATCGTAGCCGAGCGCGGTAAAGATGGTCGCGTGAATGTCGGCCGGCGCCACGGGGCGAGTCTTCGGATAACTGCCGGTGCTGTCCGACTCGCCGATGTACTGTCCGCCGTGGATTCCGCCGCCGGCAAGCACCATCGTGTAGCACCAGGGCCAATGATCGCGGCCGGCATCCTTATTGATCAGCGGAGTGCGGCCGAAGTCGCCCATCCACACAACCAGCGTACTTTCGAGCAAGCCGCGCTGAGCCAAGTCGGTGAGCAGCGCTCCATAGGCTTGTTCCATCGGCGGAACCAGCCGCCGTTTCATGGCGTTGAAATTGTCTTTGTGAGTGTCCCAGGTAATGCTCGGGCCATTCACCGTGGTGACGAAACGAACGCCGGACTCGATCAAACGCCGAGCAAGAAGATGCGATTGTCCCCAACTGTGGCGGCCGTACCGATCGCGAACGGCGGACGGCTCCTTGGACAAGTCAAAAGCCTGCCGGGCTTGATCCGCCGAAACTAGTGAGAAGGCTTTCGACCGGTTAATGTCGCGCGGGGGCCTTGACCCGGCGCTGGCTTCCAGGCGATCGAGCAATTCGCGCCGCTCCGACACCCGTTGCGGGGTCAGGCCTTCACTCAGGCCGATGCCGGAAACCTTGAAGGCGGGGCTATTCGGGTCGCTGTTGACGACCAGCGGATCAAACTTCGCCCCGAGGCAGCCGCCGAATTGCCCCGGCGTGATGTAGACGGTGCTATCGCAATGCGGGGACGGCGTGATGACGTAGGGTGGCAGCGCGCCGTCGTAGCCGTCGCGGTACGTGAGCCAGCCAACGAGCGTTCCGAAACTCGGCACATCGGTGCGGCTGGGGTTGATGAGCGTGTTATCGACGCGGTACGGGCGGCCGACGATGGACCAGTGCATGCCGGAATTGTGTTGCGTGTGCGAATGATGGACCGTGCGGACGATAGCTAGCTTGTCGGCGTGCTGCGCGACATGCGGCATCAACTCGGAGATGCGGATTCCCGGGACGTTGGTCGCGATTGGCTTGAACAGTCCGCGAACGGTGTCGGGCGCGTCCGGCTTCATGTCCCACAGATCGATATGGCTCGGCGCTCCGGCGTTGAAAATCAGAATAACGGACTTGGCCTTCGCCCGCGAATTCGCCGGCCCCGCGGCATGCAGGCGCATCCAGTCCGGGCAAAACAGTGCGAGCGAGCCGACGCCGCCAAGGCGCAATAACTCGCGACGTGTCATCTCGGTTGAATCAAGTTCGCGGCGCCCCATTATTCAGTTTCCATCATTAAGAAGCAAACGTCTGGCGGGGTCAAATCACTATCGCGGTAGCGGGAGGAGGATGAAGAAAGTGTACCACAGCCGCCGATGCCTTCAAGCAGAATCCGAAGTGAGAGCCCGCAGCGCCAGCAAGGAGCAGCACACAAGCCTGAAGCGCCAGCGAAGAAACGCAGCATTCTTCGCTGGCGCTTCGGGCTTGTGTGCTGCTCCTTGCTGGCGCCGCGGGATCAATCCATCATGCCGCGACGATCAGGCTGGCGTGAACCAGCGAGTCGCCGAAGGTCAACGCCGAGGCGTGGCGAGTGACGTCGAGTTCGGCCCAGTACTCACTTCCCGCGCCGACCGGTTCGGCTGGCTGCCACGTCGCGTTGCGAAGATCGGCCACAATCTGCTCGACCGCCCCCTGCCCGGTTTGAATGGCCACGGCGCCCGTGATCGTGCTCGGCGAATCCCAGGCGACCGAGTCATTTACCGCATTCGTCTTGATGGTCACCATTCCGGTGACATTCAGCGTGCTCACGACGCTGATAAAATCGTCGCCGCCGCCGGTCGAGATTGAGAGGTTGCCGAATATGTCCGTGGCGCTGAAGAATTCGATTTGCGAAAAACCGTCGCCGAGATCGAGCGTGATGGCCTTGCTGGTGATGCCGCCGTGGAACTGAACGAAATCGTCGCCGTTCGCGGCCTTGACCGTGAAATTGCCGCCGAAGGAGCTGGTCTGCGCAGAGATGTTGGTCGACGAGCCGGCAACGCCGTCACCCACGCCGTTGTTGATCGTCACCGCGCCGATCACCTGGAAC
>JBGQCZ010000257.1:0-7172 GCA_041495645.1 Gemmataceae bacterium
AACGACAGATCCTCCACCGCCTAGGACTCCCCACCCCAGACCAAACCTGGGCCCGCAATCTTTCTCCAGTCCCATCTGGTTAGTATGCCCGAGCCGTTGTCAACAGGGGTGCGGAATATGGGGCCAGCAAGGGCGGCAGCGTGGGCTTTACAATTCCAATCCGGCGCTGGCGCGTTTGACCAGCGTGATTTCGTTGCCCTTGGAATTGTGATGGACTTCGTCCATAAACGTTCGGATCAACAGCAATCCGCGACCACTGATTTTTTCGAAATTCACCGGATCAAGCGGGTCGGGAAGTTTCTTCGGATCGAAACCGGGGCCCTCATCGCGGATCACGTAAGTCGAACCTTCCGGCGTGTCCTTGGCCAGAACGTGTACGCGCCGGTCGCTGTAGGGCTTTTGCTTTTGGCGCTCGGCGGCGATCTGGTGGTAGGCGCGTTCATCGCCTTGACGCAGATCGGAGGAAAGCTCAAGGTTGCCGTGTTGCATCGCGTTAAGCACGGCTTCGCGCAGGGCCATGGTGACGCGCACCAGACCCGTCTCGTCGGAGCCGCAGATGCGAAAGCGGCTGTCTTTCAAATACCCAACCAACGAGGGAATGAGGGCCGGATCGTTGTCGAGCTTGAAATGCGATTCCGAGCCGGTGATGCACTCCATCAGTCGCGAATGGCCGCGGCTGCTTTGGGCGGCCTCGAGCACGGAGAGTGCAGTATCGACGAGTTCCTGCGCCAGCAAGCGCTTGGGCACGTAGCTGGCGGCGCCGCGCTGCAGGGCTTTCATCGCGATCTCGTCGCTGCCCTGAGCAGTCATCAGGATCACGGGGATTCCCAGCCGGCGCAAGCGCACCTCTTCGACAAGTTCGAGCCCATTGCGATTGGGCATATTGAGGTCGGTGACGATCAGATCGGGCTTGTCACGCTCGGCGGCCGTGAGTCCTTCGACTCCATCCGCTGCATGAGTCAACTGCAATTCGGTATTAAGCGAGTGATCGGTCCAGCCCGTGTATTTTTGCAGGATGCGGGCAGCGAACTGGCGGTCGACCGGCGAATCATCGACGATCAGAATCTTGGGCATGGCACACGTCCTTTCGACGCAAGCAGGTCATGTAGTTCGAACGGATGCGAAGCGCCGCAGAGCGGGCAGCAGTTTCTTGAGTTCCACCTCGAGCGCCTTACGGAGATCGTCGGCCCCTTCCAGCTTCTGATCCCGGCCCATTTTTTCGAGACGATACACCAAATCCCCGGCCGCCTTGGCCCCAAGCAGTTGCAACGAGTTCTTGAACGGGTGGGCCGCTTCCTGAACGGCTGGCGGATCGTTTCGATTCAAAGCCGCGTCCAGATTGGCAAGCCAACTCGGACATTCTTCGAGAAACGTGCCGGTGAGATCGCGTAGCAGGTCAACATCGTCGCCCACATAGGACAGTGCTTCATCCCAGGCGACGAGTTGGCGCAATTGATCCACGGGCGAGCCGTTGACCGATGGTCTGGGCGCCGCCTCACTCTTGCCACCGGCCAACCGGGCAATCGCCGCACACAGTTCCTCGCTGCGGATCGGCTTCGACACATAGTCATCCATGCCCGCGTCGAGGCAGCGGTCGCGGTCACCTTTCATCGCATACGCGGTCATGGCCAGGATCGGAATGTGCGTGCCGCGCGCCGGTTCCCGTTCGCGAATGGCAGTGGCCGTCGACAAACCGTCCAGGACCGGCATTTGCACGTCCATGAGAATCATGTCGAATGGATCGCGCTCCCAAAGTTCGAGCGCTTCGCGTCCATTGTTGGCAACGGTAATCCAATGGCCGCGCTTTTCCAGCAAGCGAATCGCCAACTTTTGATTGACTGGGTTGTCCTCAGCCAGAAGGATGCGCAACGGACGCACGGCATCCGACCCTTCCGCCGCCGCGAGCGTCTCACCTTGCTCTCGCGGCGCCGAGCCTAGCGCCATTTGAATGGCACGGCGCAGATCCGCTTGCCGGACCGGCTTGGTCATGTACGCGGCGATCCCGAGTTCGCGGCAGCGCGCCGCGTCGCCGGGCCGGCCGCCGGAAGTCAGCATCATGATCGTTGCGCCGGTTAATTCGGGCCGGGCTTTGATCGCTTCCGCCAATTCAAAACCGTCCATGCCGGGCATCTGCACATCGAGAATGACCAGTGCAAACGGTTCGCCCACGTTCTTGGCCCGGTCGAGCGCCGCCAGCGCGGGGGCGCCGCCATCGGCCATGGTGGGTTTCATGTTCCATTGCTTCAACGATTCCTCGAGTATGCGGCGATTCGTGGCGTTGTCGTCCACCACGAGCACGGCCAGTCCACGAACTTCGTCCCAAGTCCGCGCCGGCTCCGCCCGCACGGTCGACGCGGGCCGGCCGAACGCCGCGGTAAATACGAACACGCTGCCCTCGCCCGGTTCGCTCTCGACCCAAATCTGCCCGCCCATCAGCGACACCAATCGCGAAGAGATCGTCAGACCCAGCCCCGTGCCGCCGTACTTGCGCGTCGTCGTGCTGTCGGCCTGCGTGAACGGGTCGAAGATCAACCCTTGTTTATCCTTGGGGACGCCGATGCCGGAATCGCGAACCAGGAACCGGAGACGCTCGCGGGCGCCGGAGCCGGCATCCGGGTCGGGCCGGACTTCGACGTAGATTTCGCCGTTCTCCGTGAACTTGATGGCATTGCCAACCAGATTGACCAATACCTGCCGCAACCGCACCGGATCGCCGTCTAGGATCTCCGGCACCTCCGGCGCCACACGCCCGGCCAGTTCCAGGCCTTTTTGCCAAGCCCGTGGGGCCAGCGTACTGAGCACATCGCCCACGAGTTCGTGAAGGTTGAATTCAATCGTTTCGAGTTCGAGCCGGCCGGCTTCAATCTTGGAAAAGTCCAGAATCTCGTTGATGATGCCCAGCAGGTTGTCGGCCGACTTTCTGACGAGTTCCAGATAATCGCGCTGCTCGGCGTTCAGTTGGGTATCGAGTGCCAGTTCGGTCATGCCGATGATGGCATTCATGGGCGTGCGAATTTCGTGGCTCATGTTGGCCAGGAATGAACTCTTGGCGCGATTGGCGGCCTCCGCGGCGTCGCGGGCCGCCCGCGCCTCTTCCTCAGCCTGTTTGCGCTCGTTGGCCTCCAGTGTTAGTGAAATCAACGACGCGACGGAGACGGCGAAATTCTGCTCTTCCTGCGACCATTTTCGCGGCGGGCCGACGTGTTCGTTGCACAGCGCGCCGACCACGCGTCCGCCCAAACGCAGCGGGCCGTCCAACATCGACGTGATTCCGAACGGCGTCAGATAGCCGTCGGTCAGTTCGCGGGTGCGGGGGTCCGCGCGCGCATCGTCCGCCGCGACAATCTGCTCGGCCTCCAAAGCGCGGAAATATCCCGGGCAACTGCGGGGGTCGATATCGGCGCCGTTGGCGTGGACGCCTTTGGCAGTCTCGTACAAATCGAAACAAACCAAATCCGTCTGATCGAGATTCAGTAGCCAAACGCTGCAACGGGCGACGTTGAGCGAGCGGGCCACCGTCTGGGTGAAGTGGCTCATCGCCAGATTCATGTTCGAACCGAGGATCGAATCGTGAACCGCGAGGTCCATCAACACCCGGTTGAATTCGCGCAATTGCGCTTCGCGCTTGCGCAATTCCTCTTCGGCGCGCTTGCGCTCGCTGATGTCGTGCAGCGACAGCACGGCCCCCAGCCGTTGGCCGCCTCCGTCCATGATCGGGCTGGCACTTACCAGCACGGTCCGGCGCGGCTGATTCTTGGGCGCGATGACCACTTCCTCGGAATCGACGTGCTCGCCGCGCATCGCCCGGAACAGCGGCACTTCTTTCAACCGCAGTTGGGTCCGCCCGTCGGGCTTGTACAAATCGAAGTGCTGTGCCCATTCTTCCGGCGGCACGGAATCGTTCGGCAACCCGTGGATTTCGCGCAGCATCCGGTTGAAGAGCACGATTCGCCCTTGCGGATCGCACACCACGATGCCGGCGTCGGTGCAATCCAGGACCGCGTCGATGAACTCCCGCTGTTTTCGCAGTTCCGCTTCGACGCGGTTCCGCTCCGTCACGTCGCGAAACACGCCGCGCGTTGCTTGCGGTTTGCCGTCCTCAAAATGGACGCTGGTATTTCCTTCCACCTCGATGGTGCGGCCATCCTTGGTAACAAACTTAGCCTGGATCCTTCCCAGCGATTCGCCGCGCATCAGCTTTTGAAACATCTCCATGCACTCGCCCAGACAGTCCCGGTGGAGCACCTGCGGCAGACGCAAGCGCGCGACTTCGTCTTCCGTGTAACCCATGGCGGCGCGCCAGGCAGGATTGACGTAGCGATAGGAACCGTCCGGCGCGACGCTTTGGATCAGGTCGCTGGCATTCTCGAAGAGATCGCGAAAGCGCGCCTCGCTGGCGCGCAATTCTTCTTCCGCGCGCTTCCGCTCGGTGATGTCGCGCACGAAGGCATGAAAGCGATAAGTATTCTCCAGCTTGATTGCCGAAATCGTCAGTTCGATCGGGAACTCCCGGCCGTCGCGATGCAGGGCGGTCATTTGCAGGTTCTTATTCAGCACCCGCCCCTGCCCGGTTTTCAAAAAACGCTGCAGCCCCGACCAATGTCCGGCGCGGTGCCGCGGCGGAATGATCGTCTCGGCAACCGCTTGTCCCAGCGCTTCCGCCCGACTCCAGCCAAAGATCTCCTCGGCGCGGGGGTTCCAGGTGACGATCCGCCCGTCCGCGTCCATGCCCAGGCACGCATCGTACGCGCTGTCGACGATCATCCGGGCATATTGCTCGCTCTTGTCGCGTTGGACAATTTGGTCCTTGAGATGTTCATTGACGTCGTGGAAATCATCGAAGGTGGAAACGAGCACATCGAGCAAATGCTCGCGATCGATGCCGAGGGCATATGGCTGGCCGCGGAAACTAATGAGGACTCGTCCGCCGTCGGTGGAAGCGGTGCGCGGGCCGCGCGCTACGATCCGGCCCACCGCCGCGACCAGTTCCGCCGCCGGACGCGCCAGACTCAAGAATCCGTCCGCGCCCGCTTCCAAGCAACGTAAAATCCGGCTCGGATCGACTTGCCGCGAATGGCCGGCGACCGTCACCCGCGCGAAGCGCCCGTTGCTCTTGATGCTGCGGCACAGTTCGAAATGATCGTCGCCCGGCAAATACAGATCGTACAGAATCAGATCGGCCGGAGCGTGTTCCAGACCGCGCAGCGCTTCGGCCGCCGCGCCAAAGGTTCGCACGCCGAAACCGGCTTGTTGCAAGACCTGAGCCAGTGACATCGATTCAGACTTGTCGCCAGCGACAATCAAAACCTCGGCCATGAGCGCTCCTGCGCCGACGCGAGCCGTCAATCGTTGCGATGGGACATGATGTTGAGGTTACAGCACGGCGCAAGGAAACTCCACCGAAAAAAGAGTGGCGTCTCAGTCCGTGAGGACGAGGCTCTTGCCGAGCCTGTGCAGAAGGCTCGGCAGGAGCTTCGCCCCTCCGCTGTGCACAACTGAGACCACGGAAAACGCGAGAGATTTCAAGGTTTTCCAGTGTTTTTTGCGTCGGCTGCTTCCAGGTGACGAAAACCCCAGGCGTTTCATTGCAGGTCGGTCGTCCTAAGTCAGCTGTAGCAAAGGCCTTAGCAAAACTGTCAGTTGTGCACAGCGGAGGCCTCGCCCTCCCGGACTGAGACACCACCGAAAGAACAACCGCCGCGAGGCACAGAGATGCCAACATCGAGAGAAAATGTCCCATCCCCTTGTCAATGCGAACATCTCCGACTATTTACAGCTCTCGCGGATTTTGGGCTTGTTAGCAGCTGGCGGCAATCCCATAATCTTCCCCAGTTCCTTTGGAACACGGAGGTTCCCTCTCATGGCACCGAATCAATCGTACGACTCCCGTCTGGTCGATCCGCGCCAAGCCCGCACGGTCGCGGGCGTGCTGGCCATGCTGATTCGCATGGTCGGGCCCTATTCAAGTCTCGGCATCGTGCTTCAACAAGCGCGCAGCGAAATTGTCAGCCTCGTGGAAAGCGAGGAGGCGTCCACGCGCCAGAAGCCGACGGTCGCCGCCTGATTGAGTTGACGTAATGCGGACACTCTTGTCCGCCCATCCGCGCGGACAAGAGTGTCCGCGTTACGACTATTTTCGCGGAGTGGCTCGCTCGGCCTCGTCGGGATCGATAAGGCCGTCGCCGTCACGATCGATGCGGTCGAATTCTTCTTTGGTCCCCAGGAACTCGCGGCGCGACACGAAGCCGTCGCCATTGCGGTCCATTTTGCGGAACCACAGCGGGCCGGCGCTCGATGGTCGCGGGGCCTGCGGATTGAGATAACCCTGCGCCGCGTTGAAGTAGATATTCGTTCCCTGGTGGATCACCAGTTGCAGGCGGTCCACTTTGTCGGGCGGGGAAATGGTCTCGCCCGGCGATTCCTGCAGAGCGGCCAGCGACTTCCAGGCCTCGCGGAGTTCGCGGCGGCTCAAACGGCCGTCACGATTGGCGTCCAAGGCCGCGAACCAATTCACGCTTTGCCGGAACGCCGACAGGCTCAGCGTCGCCTCGGGCAGTTTCATGTGCAATTCGATGAACGCATTCAATTCGTCCATTGTGAGCCGACCGTCGCCGTTGCGGTCGCCCACGACGAAATAGGGTTGAAGGGCGCGGCCGTTCGGAGCCTGCACGTCCTTTTCGTCAATGTAACCCTTTTCGCCGGCCACGATCTTGAACGACTGGGTCAGACTCTGGCGAACATTGAGGCGTGCCGCACCCCGATTGAACACCGCCATCGCCGGATCGCCGAGGTCGAGCGACTCGCCGCCCTTCAATTGGACGCGAACTGTTCGACCAATTGATTTTGCTGTCACGGAATCGGGCCGGAAAGAGAATCGAGACAACGCTCCCACCGCATTTTGGCCGTCGAGATTGAACCACGACTCCAAGTCCGGCACGGCATGCGAAAAAAACTCCGCCAGTTCCGGCACGTCGAGTTGGCCGTTGCCGTCGCGATCCAAGCGGTTGAACAGCGGCTCGTCGAGTGGGCACTCCTCGCGTGAGAGGTGATAGTCCTTGTCGAGATCGTAAACATCGAGGAACCGCTGTGCGAGGCCGGTCACCGGGTCGCCCGGCCGAAACAGAAGGTACTGATTTAAGATCGGCGGAGTCTGCTGCCGATTGACCGCGGTC
>JBGQCZ010000258.1:0-7159 GCA_041495645.1 Gemmataceae bacterium
CAGGGCGGGTTGACGACCGTGCTGCTTGCGGGGGCCGCGCCGTCATCGGTGCTGGCATTCAAGCTCACGGACAAACCGCGTGTGGTGAAGGAACCGGTCGCGCTGCACTTTGCCCTGCGCGGGAATCTCACCAGTGCGGCCGCCAGCCTGCGCGACACGCTTCGCAACGGCAAAGCCTATGCCGACTCCTGGACCAAGTACGAGACCGAACTGCCCGCCTACGAGATCAAGAAAAAGGAATTCGACGCCGCCCAGGCCAAAGCAGCGGCCGAAAAGAAGGGCGAGAAAAAGGACGACAAGACGCCCGCAGTGAAGAAACCGGATCCGCCCAAGGCGCCCGAGAAACCGAGCGTGGTCGAATCGTTCGAGCCGTATCGAGCGCTGTTCGCGGGCAAGCTGCCGGCATTGGTCGAGGCCAAACGCGAGGACGCCATTCGGCTCGCGGTCTCCATCTGCCGCGATGAGTTCAATCTGCGCACCGCCCTGATCGGCGCCGATGACGCCCACCTCTTGGTCGATCTGCTCGCGTCGAAATCGGTGACGGTGATCGCCGGCCCGGAGTTGGTGCGAACGGTCGAACGCGAAGAAGTTAACTTGCCGTTGACGTTGTCGCTCAAGGGCATCTCGTTCGCGTTTCAATCCAATGCCGCCGGTGGATCGCGGAATCTCGCGATGGCCGTCGGCTTCTCGGTCCGGCATGGTTTGGGTTCAGAAGACGCGCTTCGTGGATTGACCGCAACCGCGGCCCAATTCCTGGGTTTGGACAATGTCGGCACATTGGCGGCTGGCAAAGACGCGGACCTGGTCGTGCTCTCGGGCATGCCGTTCGAGCCAAGCACGCGCGTGCTGGCCGTGATGATCGACGGGCAATGGGTGTGGCGTGACGGGGAGTGACGTTGGCGCCCGCTTTTGGATAAGGCATTGCTGATCGCGAAGATTTTAGAAAGAATAAGAGCACGGGAAGGAGGCAATCGGCATGAACGAACCGAAACTTGTCTTCGAAGAAAACAACGATCCGATTCACTACGAGAAGGTGCGAGCGCAACACGAGCGAGCCTTGCTTAATTGCGATTGGCTGGCGGCCCACTGGCCTGAACTGTTGCCGGCCGCCCGTGGCCGATTCGTCGCCGTTGCGGGTCAGCAAGCGTTCGTCGCCGATACGTCGGCCGAGGCTTGGTCGCTGGCCAAGGCCGCGCATCCCAAAGACGACGGAGCCATCATGCAATTCGTGCGAAGAGACACGAGCCCGAGGATTTATGCGAATCGCGGGTCTTTGGTTTCGGTGTGACGACGGGATCGCTCGCCCTGTTGTGGTGGTACACCTGCCAGGCGGGGACGGTTCCGCACATGAAGAGCGGTTCCTCGTAGATCGTGGCGCCGATCGGACAGTGCTGAGTGCCGATTCGTCAAGCTTAGTCTTGGATGGAGTCGGTGGCACGCAAGACTGTGTTCTGGTGCGAACCGCGTTGGAGTTCAAACGCGACGACGGAGGCACGGCGGTTGTTCGGGGAGAATTCGCCGCATTCACCGACCCAGCGGCCACTGATCTCAGTATTTTGGGGCGGGATGTATCGAATAACTTCGATCTGATTCTTAGCTGGCCGCGCAACGAGATTCTGATGCTCGCCGCGCCACATTGTTACCGGGTAGAAACGAACTAAACTGCGAGAAGTCATCTTGGTTGAATGGTTGATTCAGGAATCCCGCCATGCGACTCATTCGAACAATCGCCTCGCTTTGTCTCTTAGCTACCCCTCTCGCCGCCGCCGAGAAGCCCAAGGCGGCGTTGCACGTCGGCAAGGTCATTACCTGCGCCGGCGATGCCATCGAAAACGCCACCATCCTCATTGCCGACGGCAAGATTCAGGCGATTGGACCGCGCGCCAAGATTGCCACGCCGGCCGGGTATGAGGTCATCGATCACGGCAACAAGTGGGCCATGCCGGGGTTGATCGACGCGCACAGCCATGTCGGCGGCACGGGCGACATCAACGAGATGGTCTACCAGACCAACCCGGAATTGCGCGTGCTCGATGTGATTCGCCCAAACAACGACCAACTCAAGAACGCGGTCGCGGGCGGGGTGACCACGATTACGTTCATTCCCGGCTCCGGCACCAACATGGGCGGCTGGGGCGCACTGATGAAGACCGGCCCCGGCAAGCTCGAAGATGTGCTGGTTCGCTTTCCCGGCGTGCTGAAGATCGCGCAGGCGGGCAATCCGGAGCGTCGCGGCGGCGAGGTCGGCAGCGGGCGCATGGGCATGAACTATGTCATCCGCGAGCAGCTTCGCGAAGGCATGGGCTACGTCAAGGATTGGGACGATTACGAAGCCGGCCGCAAGAAGGACAAGCCGGCCGTCAATCTTCGCCTCGAATATTTCAAGCCGCTCTTCCGCCGCGAAATCCCGGTCGTTGTGCATACGCAGGGCTATCAGGTCGTCATGAGCACGCTCCGCATCCTGCACGACGAGATGAAACTCAAGGTCGTGATCGATCACGGCTGCTTCGACAGCAATTTGCTGTCCGAGGAAATCATCAAACGCGGGATTCCAGTGATGGCGGGCCCGCGCGGGTTCCGCTACGATCCGGCGGTCGGCCAGGTGAAGGGCCAGGTCGCCGGCTTCGCGGACCGCGGCGTCAAAGCGCTCGGCGTGAATACCGATGCCCCCGTTGTGCCGCAAGAGGATCTGGCGTTTCAAGCGACGATGGCCGTGCGCCTCGGTTGGAACGACGAAGCCGCCTATCGTGGACTAACCATCGAACCGGCCAAAGCGCTCATGATCGACAAACGCGTCGGTTCGCTGGAAGCCGGCAAGGATGCGGACATTCTGATCACCACCGGATCGATCCTCGATCCGCGACATTACGTGGTGCAGGTGTTCATCGACGGCAAGGTGGCTTATGACGTGAAGAAGGACAAGCGGCGGTATTAGGAATCATTAGAGGCTGAGGCTATCCGATGGCTCGGCGAAACACGACTGCTGTAGCGAACGACAAGGGTTGCTTTGTCGAAATGGATGGAGTTCAAGTTGACTTGAATTCAGGATTAGTAGGAGCAGTGAGCTATCCGGAATTCAAATCCAAACATGCATTCACGAAAAGCAACTTGGCAGCTCGGTTCAGGGCCATCGATTGGTTCGCGAATTGCGGAAAACCGATGTCAATCGATCTGACCATGTTAACGAAGATCGTGGATAACTGGAGCAAAGCGCTTGGTTTCAGCAAGCGTCAAAGTAGCGATTCCGCTAAGATCGAGTCTCTGAATCAACTGCGAACCCGGCTAGACGACATTGCGCCCAAACAAATAGATCGGTGGAACGACGTGGTTGGCAAAGTAAAAGAAAGTCCGGCCTACCGCATCGCGAAGCGGAAGATCGAGAAGTTTCAACAAGATAACAAACTTGAAGTCTCGTTCCTGTACTCGTGCATGGCCGACATTCTTATGGCGCTTCTGGAAAACTACTTCCTGAAAACCAAACACCACTGCTTCTACAACCTGGAATTGCTGATGGTCTACGAGGCAGGCCATTTCCCATGTGGCTGGGTAGGGAAATGGCCAAAAGGACATTTGGAAGTGTATTGACCGATGACTTAGTGCCCGCTGATGGTGAACCATGCGTGATGGCCTTGCCCTTCTTGCTGTGTTCAATGCGGCAGTTTTGGGCCAATACGCACCACTAGCCTACGAAGCTTGACTGGGATTTATACAAATGTATAGTATCTGGTGGGGCATGATGCGCCGGTGAGGAAATGGGCGGGATTTTGCCGCTAGATCTGGGAGAGGTGTCCGAAAATGTCCGAAAATGTCCAGGGAAATAAAATTTTCGGAGCGGGTCGCTTGCTTATTCGCCTGTGCGGCGCCGTTCTCTGGCTGTTTCCATCTGGCGTCTTGGCCAGCGAACCTCCGCTCGTCATTCGCAACGCCACCGTAGAAACTCTCGGCGCCGCGGGGCGAATCGAAAGGGCCACGGTCGTCATTCGCGACGGCAAAATTGCGGCCGTCGGCAAGGACGTGGCCATTCCCGCCGATGCGACCATTGTCGATGCGGCTGGCGGCACATTGATGCCGGGCGTGATCGATCCTTATTTTGAAATTACGGTTGCGGCCGCGACGGCGGGCGATACCACTCCCCGCCCGATGGTTGGGCGCGGCGGGCGACCGGGCGGTTTTCCCGCCGGTGGATTCGGGCGCGCCGCGGGCGGATTCACGCGCGTCGCCGATAACTTCCATCCGTTCGATGCCGGCTTCAAACCGCTGCCGCGCGTCGGGCTTACGCGGTTGAATGTCGTCACGACGGGTTTGGGTCAGGCCGCGATGGTGCGCGTCACTCCCGGCGATCCCGAACACATGCTGGCTCAAGCGGACGGTTTGGCGTATGCCACGGTGACCAATTCAACCGATAGTTTGGATCAAGTTAGGACGCGACTGGATGCGGCATCCCGAGCAGGCGGCGGTAGCCGGCCGGGAGGAGTCGGCGGCGGGTCTCCAGCTGCGGGTTCCCAGCTCTGGGCCGATGTGTTCGAGGGCAAAACTCCGCTCGTCGCGCAGGCCAACAGCCCGGCCGCGGTGCTGCATCTGCTCAAAGCCACCGAGCCCTTCAAAAACGTGAAGCTGGCGATGTTTCTGGCCAGTGAAGCCATTGCGGAAACGACTCCCGCACTAAAGGATCGCAACGTCCGCGTGATCTTGCGGCCAGGGCTGGATTTGATGCCGAATACGCGCGACCGCTTCAACCCGGCCCGCATGCTGCACGAAGCCGGCGTCGAGTTTGCCTTTAGCATGACCGCTCGTCCGCCGGTTGCGCCCGCGGTGGGCCGCTTCGGCGCCGTTCCCATTCCAGACGATGCCGTCGCCGAGACTACCCTGACGCTTTCCATCGATCAGGATTTCCCGTTCTTTCCGGTCGCGATCCTGGTCAAAACCGGACTGCCAAGGAATATTGCCCTAGAGGCGCTGGCCAAGCGGCCGGCTATACTATTGGGAATCGAAAAGACTCACGGCACGATTGAAACCGGCAAGTCCGCGGACTTGCTGCTGTTCTCCGGCGACCCGCTCGACCCGGCCAGCCGGCTCCGACGAACGATCATCGACGGGAGGATTACCCATGCGAACTGAACGAATCGGCCTCGCCCTCGCCTGGGCGCTCGGCATCTGCAATTTCGCGCCTGCCCAGGACACGAAGAAAGCTGATGCCAAAAAGCCCGGGCCGGTCACGGCCATCGTCGGCGCCGACATTTACACGGTCACCAAGGGCGTGATCAAGAACGGCGTCGTTCTGGTTCAGGACGGCAAGATCCTCAAGGTCGGCCAGGATGTGGCCATTCCCGACGGCGCGACGCGCATTGATGCCAAGGGCAAGTTCATTACGCCCGGCTTCGTCACCGTGAGCGCGTCGAACGTCGGCATCCGGGCCGCAGGCGGACCGGGCGGTGGCGGCGGTGGACCACCGGTCGGCGGCGCCGGTGGCATCACGGGCCGGATCGCCGATTCGCTCAACCCGCTCGACCGCAACATTCTCTTTTGCCTCGCTTCCGGAATCACGACCGCGTGCGTCGAAACCACGGGCGGTGGCGGTGGTCGCGGCGGGCGCAGCGACGATCCGATTCCCGACGACACCAACGTCTGTCCCTGCTGCGGGATGACCTTCTTGCCGACCGAACCAATCGGCCCCGTAGCGCCCGCCGAACGCGTGGCGCGCCGTCACGCCGTGTTGAAAATGACCTACGGCGATATGGCCCCGATGCTGGTCAGCGAAGCGCCGTTCTATCACGTGACGGCCGGCTCTTTTGTCGGTCCGCTCAACCGCCATCAGTGGCGCGAGACGATCAAGCGCGCGAAGCAACAAGTGAAGGATCAGGCCGGCGCCGATCCGGATGACCCAGCGCCCGGTTTCGGCGGCGGCGCGGGCCGCGGCGTCACGCCCGAATTGCTTCGGCTCGTCGAGAAGAAAATCCCGCTGCGCGTCGATGCTGCCTCCGTCGAGCAGATGCGCGACATGATCGCTCTCGCCAAGGAACTCGATTACAACATCGTGCTCGAAGGCGTGCAGGAAGCCTGGCTCATTGCGGGCGAATTGAAGAAGGGCAACGTACAGGCGATCCTCACGCCGCGCAGCCGCCGGCGGCCAAGCCAGGGCAAGGAAGACACCACCGGCAGTTCGATCGAAACTTCCGGCGAGTTGCAGAAGGCAGCGGTGCCGTTCGCCGTGGTTCCGCTCGGCACGTCGGTCAGCCTCGACGGCATCCCCGGCCGCGACCTGACGAGCCTGATGCTCGAAGCCGCTTACGCCGTCCGCGGCGGGGCCAGCGAGCAGACGGCGCTCGAAGCGCTCACCATCACTCCGGCCAAGATGATCGGGCTGGACAAGAAAATCGGCAGCATCGAAGAAGGCAAAGACGCCGACCTCCTCATCCTCAACGGCCCGCCGCTCGACTATCGCACCCACATCGACAAAGCCATCGTCGTCGGCAAGGTCTATTACGATCGCTTGCGCGAACGGATTTATCCGGATCTGCCGAACCGGTGAATTTGACAGGTGCTCTGCGTGGCCGGGGCTAAGTCTTCGAAGCCCCGGCGCGAGTCAAGCTGCGAACCGGGGCTTCGAAGACAGCCTCGGCCACCCACCGCAATATCACCACGGTTAAGGCACTAACGACAGAACTCAGCGGCCCGTCGCTGCAGGAGCGTGAAGCAAATTCAAAGCACTTGTGGCGGGTGCGCTATAACGTCTGTTAGGCCGCAGAGGGCGCACTGGATGCTGTCGTCGCTGCTCCTTCCGATCCTCCGCGAGCGGTTCATGGGTCGCGGCATGGTCGAGGGAGTGCCGCCCGACCCATGCGCGAAGTTCCCTGGCATCAATCCGGGCATCCGGAGCGCGTCGATACATGACGACGGGCACGAGCTGACGATCTGCGTCGATGACCTGACGCATGGCCACTTCGCGGAGTACGACGACGGGATGCCGGAGGACGAGCGGGCGAGGCGGATCGTAGCCGCGGCCGTAGAATTCTTGGACGCTCTCTTCGCCGACCGGGTGGCGGTTTGGGGGCAGGCAAACGTCGGAGGCGGGTGGTATCGCATCGACCTGGGCGGTTCGGGTGGTCGGGCCGGCGTCCAAGAGTTCGTGTGGTCGGGGCCGCTGACACAAAGGCCGGCC
>JBGQCZ010000259.1:0-7124 GCA_041495645.1 Gemmataceae bacterium
GCCACCGTTTAGCCGCGAGGGGAGCTTGGCGACCCGAGCGCGGTTTGGCCCCAGCGCTCCGTAATCCGCCACCGTTTAGCCGCGAGGGGAGCTTGGCGACCCGAGCGCGGTTTGGCCCCGCGCCCCCGTCACCTTCCGCCACCGTTAGACCACCCAACCGTTTAGCCGCGAGGGAGCTTGGCGACCCGAGCGCGGTTTGGCCCGCGCGCTCGCGTCGCCTTCCGGTATAATGCTGACCGGATTCTTGGGTGAGATATACGTCGGCTCGTGGATTGAAGATAACTACGAGTATTTGTTCTCGTTTCGCCTTGGCGCAGTAACCGGTTAGTTTATCGTTCGGCGGTGGCGATGAAGAAATGGGTGCTGGCGTTGTTGGTCGTGGTGGCGCTCGCTGTCGGCGGATTGCTGGCCGTTGACTACGTTGGACGTTACTTCGAGCAAGGTTCATTCCCAGTGGAAGTTCACATCGAATCGAAGGCGAATCACAAAATCATCCGCGTTTCTTTCGGTGCCCTTGTGACCAACAGGTCGGCCGAAGAGGTTCAGAAGAGCAATCTGGACAATTTGGACCTAGAGTCGGTCACTGACTTCGACGGGAAACGGGGTACCGTCCGAGTGAGGTATGATGCATGCTGCTCCGGGCTTGGTCGCGAGTTAGATTATGGCCAAGAAGGGCTTCTCATTCTCAGGTTCGAATTTGCGGACGGCGGGAAGCAGTGCAGGGTCGTGGAGATTCCGGACGGTCGCCGGAGCCGCAGCGTGTCGGTTGAGATCGATTGACTCAATCAAATCCGGTACCGGCAGCATAACGATACCGTCATGTCGGAGAGCGACGAGATCGAATCGGAGTCCCGCCGCGGCGTCGAAATGCCCGCTGAGTTGCGTCGGCAATGAGATTGTCCGGGCCGCACGGATTCTCCCCTCAGCGGCTACATGCGCTTGCGGCCGGAAGGGGAAGGACTCAAGGCGAAGGTCGGGTTGTGGCACGGGCGATCCGGCTGTAGGCTATCGGTATGAAGCCGTTGATTCGGGAAGTCGACCCGACCGAACTGCGACTTCCGCCGAGTCGGTCGAGCGGTGCGGACCCGTGGAAGCTGCACCAGCAAATCGGCAAATTCGGCGCGTCCAAGGACGGGATGCCGCCGATCTTCGTGTTTCAGGATCCCGACGGACTGTTGGAGATTTCGGATGGCGTGACGCGGGCCACGCGGATCGCCAAGCTGGCTCCCGAAGAAACCGTGCCGGTCGTTGTCATCGGCCGGTATCGCAAGAGTCGCGCGAAATCTCCTTGCTTGAGGGACGCGATATGAATAACGGCAACACGCGAGCGGACTTATTCGCCGCTCTGGAATCGTTGGCGGAGATGGTTCCGCAAATGCGCGTGGCCCAACTCGTGGCCGCACTCGGGGAAGTGTGTTCCGACCTGCATGGCCGCGGATTATGGGACGCGGAAGACGCTGATTTCCTCGAAGCGATTCGCCAATTTCGCCGCGGCATTGAAGCGGCGGCAGTTGGCAAAGATCATGCAAGCGCCGAACCCATTCTTGGCGTCAAGACTCAATAAGCGTGGCTCCATCCATCTCAATTCCGCACGCTCTATTTCGCGAACTTGATACCCTTGAACTTCTTCACGCACCCCGTGATCGCTACCTCCGTCGGCAAGCGCTCGATACTGGATGCTCCGTAGAAGCCGACGATGCCTTGGGTGTGCGAAATCACATACTGGGCGTCGTCGGGTTCGGAGATCGGGCCGCCGTGGCAGAGGACGAGAATGTCCTTATTGATCTTCTTGGCGGCGTCGTGCATCGATTGGATGCGTTTGCAACAATCGTCGAGCGTGAGGGCGGTCTTCGCGCCGATGCTGCCTTTGGTGGTCAGGCCCATGTGCGGAATGAGGATGTCGGCGCCGTTTTGGGCCATCGCCTTGGCTTCGTCGTCGTTGAAGCAATAGGGCGTGGTAAGCAGGCCGAGTTCGCGGGCCTGGCGGATCATGTCCACTTCCAGGCCGAAGCCCATGTCGGTCTCTTCGAGGTTCTGGCGAAAGGTGCCGTCGATCAAGCCCACGGTTGGAAAATTCTGCACGCCGCTAAAGCCCGCCGCCTGCACCTGCTTGAGAAACAGCCTCATGATGCGAAACGGATCGGTGCCGCACACACCGGCGAGAACGGGCGTTTTCTTGACGACCGGCAAGACTTCGCTGGCCATGTCCATGACGATCTGGTTGGCGTCGCCGTAGGGCATCATGCCGGAAAGGCTGCCGCGGCCGGCCATGCGAAAGCGGCCGGAATTGTAGATGATGAGCAGATCGATCCCGCCCGCCTCGGCGCACTTGGCGCTGATCCCGGTGCCCGCCCCGCCGCCCACGATCGGCTGACCGGAAGCGACTTGCTTTCGCAATTTCGTCAGAATCTCGTCGCGCGAGAAGAAACTCATGGCTGTTCTCTATCTGCCAGCGTTTGGACCCATTTGCTACAATACGAACAATGGTGGAATCTCCGAAGTAGGAATGGACTCGCAAGGCATAAGGAGCAGAGCCAAATGCCACTCTTAACCCTGGACGAGGCCGCTGACCGCGTCGGCGTGCCGCGAACCACGATCGACGAGTGGGTTCAGGGCGGGCTGCTGAGATTGCAAAAGCGGCCGCGCTCCGACGAGCTTCCACCCGACGTTCTCGGACTATTGCGGTTGGAAGATTGCGTTGACGAAGAAGAACTTTTTGCCAAAGCGGAGAATCTGGGGTGGTTCGTGCTGGGAGCCGAGAATTGGGACAGCGTTGAGGACAAATGATGCCCGCGCGCCATCCCTACCGACGTGGCGATGTCGTACTTGTCTCCCTCCCGTTTAGCAACCAAGCCGGCGCGAAGAATCGGCCAGCCGTGGTGTTGTCGAGGGATAGCTATCACGAAGAATGGGACGAAGTAGTTCTGGTCGCGGTCACTTCACAAGCTCCAAAGTCCAAAAACCGGGCAAGCGATTGTTTCTTGTTGGACTGGCAAATTGCCGGGCTGAACCAGCCGTCCTGGGTGCGTTCGCACACGGTCACAGTTGATCGCAGAAAAATCATCGCCTTGGTCGGCACGCTCACCACAAGCGATTTGGCCGCGGTCGAAGGATGCCTGCGCAGTGCCCTGGGTCTCTAGTAAAGGAGCACACATGTCCGTCCTCCTCATCGGCACGCTCGACACCAAGGGCACTGAAATCGCTTTCGTTCGCGATCAGATCAAGAGGGCTGGATTCTCAACGCTGGTCATGGATGCGAGCGTGCTGGGCTCACCAGCATTTGTTGCCGACATTCCGCGTGAGAAAGTCTACGAGGCGGCGGGAACGAGCCACGAGAAAGTGAAGCAGCAGGGCGATCGCGGCAAAGCGATTGAAGCTGCAGCTAAAGGCGCGGCGAAAATTGCCCAGGAATTGCAGGCGGGCAGGAAGCTTAGGGGTGTATTGAGCCTTGGCGGGTCGGCGGGAACCACAATTGGGACTGCCGCTATGCGTGCGTTGCCGTTCGGCGTGCCCAAGCTGATGGTGAGCACGCTGGCAAGCGGGCAGGTCGCGCCGTTTGTCGGTGTGCGCGACATTCTCATGCTCAATTCGGTGGTTGATATCAGCGGACTCAATCGAATCAGCCGAATTGTGCTGACGAATGCGGCGGCGGCGATGTGCGGGATGCTGAATCGCCAGGTGCAGGGCGCTATCTTCGGTCCGCACATTTTTGACAAGGAAACTCCGCTCGTCACCGCAACGATGTTTGGCGTGACGACACCTTGTGTCGAAGCATCACGGAAGATTGTCGAAGCGGAAGGGTTCGAGGTTTTGGTGTTTCATGCGACCGGGACCGGCGGGAAGACGATGGAGTCGTTTATCAACGATGGGTTGATCTCCGGTGTGCTCGACATCACGACCACTGAGCTTGCGGATGAATTGGTGGGCGGGGTTCTCACGGCGGGGAAGGATCGGCTCACGGCGGCGGGGTTGCATGGGGTGCCGCAAGTGATTTCCGTCGGCGCGCTCGACATGGTCAATTTTGGGCCGCCCGACACCGTGCCGGAGAAATTCAAAGCGCGGCGATTCTATCAGCACAACCCGAATGTCACGCTGATGCGAACCACGCCCGAGGAAAACGACCAACTTGGAAAGGAGATTGCCGAGAAGGCCAGCGCCGCCAAAGGGCCGACGGTGATCCTGATTCCGAAAAGGGGCGTGTCGGCAATCGATCGCGAGGGGCAGCCGTTCTGGTGGCCGGAAGCGGACGCGGCGCTGTTCGCGAGCATCAAGCAATGGCTGGCGCCGAGCGTGGAGTTGATCGAGCTGGACATGCACATCAACGACCCGGCCTTTGCCGAGACGACGGCGCGAACGCTGTTGCGTATGATGAAAAAGAAGTAGCGATTAGTTGAATCCAGGAAGGAACTGATAGATGAAGATTCTTTTGACGAACGACGACGGCATTCACGCGCCGGGATTGCGGGCGTTGCGGAAGGAATTGCAAAAGCTCGGCGAAGTCGTGACGGTGGCGCCGGCCGGGGAGCAGAGTGCGGTCGGGCATTCGGTCACGCTGCTTACGCCGCTCATCATTCAGGAGATCTTCGATGGGACCGAATTCGTGGGTTGGGCGGTGGACGGCCGGCCCGCGGATTGCGTGAAGCTCGCGCTCTTGGAATTACTGCCGGAACCGCCGGATTTGATCGTTAGCGGAATGAACGCGGGCTCGAACGCGGGGATCAACGTGTTGTATTCGGGCACCGTCGCGGCCGCGATCGAAGGGGCTTTTTTTCGCCAAACCAGCATTGCGGTTTCGCTCGAATACACCAAGCCCAAACCGCTGGATTTTCCGCGTGCGGCCGGTTACGCCCGGCAAATCATCGAACAGATTTTGTCGCAGAAGCCCCCGAAGGGCTCGCTCATCAACGTCAACATCCCGAGCCTGGAAAAGGGGCCGATCAAAGGCGTGAAGGTGGTGCCGCAAAACGCGACGGCCTTCGTGGAGAAAATCCACCGCCGCGTCGATCCGCGCGGGCGCACCTATTTCTGGACCAGCTCCGAATTGCACTGCCCCGAACCGCATCCCGATTCCGACGTGACCGCCATGGGCGAAGGCTACATCACCATCACGCCGCTGCAATTCGATCTGACGAATGCGGTGATGTTGGAGAAAATGAAGGGGTGGACATTCAGTATTTAGCAAGCAACTGTTTACGTTTCGCGCACGCCTGACGCTGGCGCTGGTCAAAGTCGGGGAACCTGGAACGAGTCTTTGAAGCCGGGCGGCAGGAAAAGCTCGAACCCTTGCAATCGCCATTGACCATCGGGGTCGCGAACAAATCGCGCGCGGCAATTGAATTGATGTTCAGGAATATTTGGACCCTTGGCCTTAACTCCGAAATCGGCGGTCGCCGTTGCATCATCCTTGCCAACGTCGTGAATTGTTACGTCCCAAATGGGGATTTCTGTAAGCTGCTGCAGTTCCCGGTCGCCCGCCTCTCGAAGCTGCGCTTTGCTGCGAGTCCCGTATCGGAACGAATCCGAGACGTGTTGAAAAACCTTATCTAGGTTTCTTTCACGAACGCCGTCGCTCATTTCCTTCAATTTGCGTTCAATTTGCTCGCGGTCGCTCTCGAAAAGGCGATCGCACGTCTTGAGTGCGAGCAACAGCAGAAATGCAATAGCACTGATCGCAGCCAAGATGGTCTTGGTCGATGGTTTCTTTTGCTTCTGGTCGCGTTTTTGCGCCGGCGGTCGAAGAAAAAACGCCGCGAACAGCGGGATAATCGCGGCGACGAGCAGGATCACGTAAAGCGAAAACGGCGGATCGGCGAGCCAGTTGGGCATGGTTATTTGCTCCAGTTCAGCAAACTGGCGCCGTAACGCGCGTCGCTGCCGAGGCTTTCTTCGATGCGCAGCAATTGATTATACTTGGCGATGCGGTCGGTGCGGCTGGCGGAGCCGGTCTTGATCTGGCCGGCGTTGGTGGCGACGGCGATGTCGGCGATGGTCACGTCCTCGGTTTCCCCGCTGCGATGGCTGATGATCGTGGTGAACTTGTTGCGCTTGGCCATCTCGATCGTATCGAAGGTCTCGGTCAATGTGCCGATTTGGTTCACTTTCACCAGGATGCTGTTGCAGGAGTTTTCGTTGATGCCGCGTTGCAGCCGTTTGGGGTTGGTGACGAACAAATCGTCGCCGACGAGTTGCACCTTGCCGCCGAGTTCGCTGGTGAGCTTGCGCCAACCGGACCAATCGTCCTCGGATAGACCATCTTCGATGGAGCGAATCATCGGCCAGTCGGTGCAGAGCTTTTTCCAATAGTCGATCATGAAGTCGGAATCGACGACCTTGTCCTTGCCGCTCTTGAAGAAACAGTAGCCTGCCTTCTTGTGTTTCTTCTCGGCTTCTTCCCAGAGTTCGGTACAGGCGGCATCGAGGGCGAAGGCGATGTCGGTTCCCAGTTTGTACCCGGCTTTTTTGACGGCTTGCTCGATCTTGCGGAGGGCGGTGTCGGCGTTCGGGAGATTCGGAGCGAACCCGCCTTCGTCGCCCACGGCGGTGTTGAGCCCTTCGTCGTGCAGCACCTCGCGAAGGTTGTGGAAGACCTCAGCGCCCATGCGCAGCGCTTCGCGGAAAGTGTCGGCGCCGATGGGGGCGATCATGAATTCCTGAAAGTCGATGTTGTTGTCCGCGTGCTTGCCGCCGTTGATGATGTTCATCAGCGGCACGGGCAGCACCTTGCCGTTGGTGCCGCCGAGATAGCGATAGAGCGGCATGCCGCAGACTTCGGCGACGGCGTGGGCGCAGGCCATCGACACGCCCAGGATCGCGTTCGCTCCGAGCTTGCTTTTGTTTTCGGTGCCGTCGAGTTCGATCAGGATGCGATCGATGGCGGCCTGATCGGAAGCGTCTTCGCCGATGAGCCGGGGGCTGATGATCTCGTCCACATTGGCGACGGCTTTGGTCACGCCTTTCTTTAGGTAACGCTTTGGGTCGCCGTCGCGAAGCTCGACGGCTTCGTGCTGGCCGGTGCTGGCGCCGCTCGGAACCGCGGCCCGGCCGAGCGCTCCGCTCGACAGATGGACGTCGACCTCGATGGTGGGGTTGCCGCGGCTGTCGAGAATTTCGCGGGCATGAATGCC
>JBGQCZ010000260.1:0-7122 GCA_041495645.1 Gemmataceae bacterium
ATCTTTCCGTCGGGCCCAAGCACGCGGCGGTTGCAGGCGACCTGATCCACCTTGGCTTGGCCCGTGCCGATGTGCGTAAAGGACATAGTGTTCTTGAGAGCCGCTTGCAGCGCCTCGGCGGATTGCTTGACCGCCCGATCGAAGAACTTGAGGTCCGTGTTGGCGGGCGCGCCGGGAATCGACGCCAGGAGTTTTTGGGCCTCCAGGTCGGCAAAGGGCGCATTGTGGGGATGAACGCAGTGAATCTCGACGTTCTCCGGAACGGTATGGGCCGCGTCGGCCAAATTCTTTCGCCAGACCCGGAACGCTTCGTTGCGCAGGCCGCACCAGTCGAGCGCAGCCAAGACGATGGGCGCTCCCATTCCCATGAGTACGACGCCGACGAGATTCAGCGGATCGTCGTAGCCGCGAACGGGTTCGATCCAGCCGCCGCACAGGGGATGGCCCAAGGGCGGGGTTGCGTCGCTGGAAAAAGTGGCCAAATGCAACTTTGGCATGCAACCTCCAAGCGGTCGTGGGGTTATTATTGTCAGCCGTTGTTCCCGATTGTCCGATATAATCCCTGATGTCGATGCTAAAGTCAGGCTGCATGGCTCGAAAGAGGACTGACATGGCGCATTTTATGAGAATGAAGCGCGTCGCGTTGATGGCGGGTGCCGTTGCCTTGTTGCTTAGTCTTCCCAATCTGACATTTGCCCAGGGCGGCGGTGGCGGAGGCGGAACTGGTGGCGGCGGTGGAACAGGGGGCGGCGGCGGAACAGGCGGCGGCGGGACAGGCGGCGGCGGAGCCGGAGGTGGGGGGATGGGCGGCGGCGCTGGAGGCGGTGCCACTGGCGGTCGCGGCGGCTCAACTGCGAACAGCAGCGGTCTTGGCGGCGGGACGACAGGCGGATCGGGCGCGCCGGCCGCTTCGAATTTCCTCGGCCAATACTTCAAATACCCGTATGTGACGGCCCTCGGCGCGACGGACACCGGTCAGGGGGCTCAACAAACTGCAACCGTTCAGAGTGCCGTGAAGGACACCGTGTCGGCCTATGGCAGCGCCACCTTCAATACCCAATCGGCCGGCGCTACTCGTCGTGCCGGGACTGCCACCACGAATCGCGGAAACACGGCCCGAACGCAACAGCAGCAGCGGAGCATGACGGTTGACGGTTTCACCGGCGGCACAACCGGCTCAACGCTTCCCTACATGCCGCACTATGCCGCCTCGATTGAGTTTGTGCGAGCGATTCGCCCCGCGGGCGAGTTTCAGAATGAATTGAAGTCTTTGATGATTAACGCCGAATCGATCCCGTCTCGCCAAAAAATCGACGTGCAGGTCGATGGCCGCACGGTAACACTCCGCGGCGAAGTTTCAAGCAATAAGGAACGCCGGGACGTCGAAGCGCTGATCCGGCTCTCGCCGGGTTGGAGCCAGATTCGCAATGAACTCACGGTGAAGCAGTAGTTTTCAATGCAGCCAATGCAAAACGAGCGAGTGAAATTCACTCGCTCGTTTCGTTTCAGTCAGTTAATCCTTCGCTTTGACGTCGTAGCACAGCAGCAAATCCTGGTCGTGCAAATAGAGCTTCCCGTTGGCGATGACCGGATGCGGCCAGGCGGAATGACCGCTCCGGTTAGGCTGGTCCAATCGGCCATGTTCGACGTATTTGATTGGGTTGGCCTCCACCAGAAACACGCGGCCGTTGCTTTCATTGCGGTAAAACAGGCGACGATCGGCATAGACAATGGCGCCCTTGCCCGGGCCGCCGTCCTGCCACATGACTTTGCCTGTCTTGAACTCAATGCAGGTCAGTTGCCCCTCGTCCGATCCATAAAGGTAGCCGTCGACCAACACCATCCCGCCGTGATGGTTTTTCATTTTGCGGGTGAAATAGACTTCCTTCGCCGAAAACTTGCCGTTACTGGCGGTGATCCGGGCTAGTCCGCCGCCCGTGCCGTAACTCGACGCCGCGAAGACGCAATCGTCCTGAAACAACGGCGTCGAGCAATTCGCGGTGCCGTTGTGCGGATTGTCGTAACGCCACAAAAACTTGCCGTCCGTGGCCGCCACGGAAACGACGCCGCCGCCCATGAACTGGACATATTGCTTCACGCCGCGGATCTCGGCGACGATTGCCGACGAATAGTCCGCGTGGTCGTTGCCCGGCACGGTCGCCTTCCAGATCACGTCGCCGTTCTTTTTCTTCAAGGCGACCAAGGCAGTCTTGCCGCCCGGAGTGCAAATCAATTTGTCGCCGTCGATCAACACCGATTCGCAATAACCCCACCCGCCGACGCTGCCGCCGAAATCTTTGCGCAGGTTCTTGCTCCAGACGCTTTTGCCGTCTTTCACTTCGAGGCAGACGAGCTCGCCGCGCGCGCCCAAGGCATAGAGTCGATTGCCGTCCACGGTGGGCGTGCTTCGGGGGCCACGAAAGCCGCCGGCCTCGCTCGCCTCGCCGATCGGTGTGGACCACAGCAACTCACCGTCCTTTTCGCTCAACGCCAATACGCATTCCTGGCGGTCGACGTTGCCCATCAGGAACACACGGCCCGCGGCGATGGACGGCGTGCTGAACCCGTCGCCCATGCCCGCCACCCGCCACGCTTCTTTCGGCCCGCCCTTGGGCCATTCTTGCTGTAGGCCCTTTTCCTTGCTGATGTGGGTTCGATCCGGGCCGCGCCATTGCGGCCAGTCGTATTTGCCGGGTTCACCCGGTTTGGCCGGCTCGGCGCCGGCGCAGGCGATCACCGCGAGAGGGGCGAGCAGCCCCATGAACTGAACGCGCATCGGAAATTTCTCCGCATCGGGTGGGACAAGCAAAGGCGTGGGAGGGGCGATGACAGTTTGAGTTACCAAGCGGTTTGGAACAAGTTCAACAGGTCGGTTTCGTCAACGGGGCGCGGGTTGAAGCGGGCCGTCCATTGCTGATTCGCTTCTTCGGCCAACACCGGCAGAATGCTCCGACTCACGCCGCACTCGGCCAGCCGCGTGGGCAGCCCGGCCGACTGCATCAAGGCGGTGATCTGGTCGGCCAAAATCTCCTCGGCGGGCTCCACGGAATTCCATTCGGCGCCCTGGACCAGGTCGGCGAACAAGGCTGCGGCAGAAAGGCCATTATACCGTATTACGTGCGGCAACATCACACCGACCGCGACGCCATGCGTCATGCCGTAATGCGCGGTCAGCGGATTCGCGCATGCATGAGCCGCGCCGAGCATGGACGCCTCAATGGCCACGCCGGCAAAATAGGCTCCGAGTTGCATTTCTCCACGGGCCGTCATGTCGGTTGGGTCTTCCAAAACCCGTGCGTAATTTGGTTGCAGTCGCCGCCACGCGGCCAAGGAAAACGCCTGCGAAAGAGGAGTTCGCTTCGTACAAACGTACGACTCGATCGCGTGCGTCAGGGCGTCCAACCCGGTGACGGCCGTGACCGATTGCGGTTGAGAGACCGTCAATTCCGGATCGAGGATCGAGATGCGAAACGCCGCTTTACGATCGCCGCAAGCCATCTTCATGTGGGACGAACCGTCGGCGATGAGCGCGTAGGATTGGGCCTCGCTGCCGGTTCCGGCCGTCGTGGGGACGCCAATCGACGGCAACATGGGTTTGGTTGCCTTGCCGTGGCCGCGATAATCCGAGATTTGACCGCCGTTGGTGAAGACGAAGTTGATCCCTTTGGCACAGTCCATCGACGAACCGCCGCCGACCGCGACCAGGAAGTCGATCTGATTTCGCCTGGCGATTTCCGCGCCGGCGACAACGTGGCGTGTTTCCGGGTTTTCTTCGACGCCGTCGAACACGGTCACTTCCAAGCCGGCATCGAGCAGAATCCGCTCGGCTCGTTGCGGGTGGCCCGCCTGCTCCAAGCCCGGGTCGGTAACGAGCAGCACCCGGTGGCCGCCAAGCTCGCGAACCAGATCGCCCAGTTTCGCCACGGACCCCGGTCCAAAGACGACCCGTCCCAGCGGTTCGTAATCGAACGCCGGCAACGTTTCCACGATCCGTTCCGGGAGGAACGCGATGGGTGACTCGACAATCGTCATGCCGTTCTCTGTTCCAAGTCAACTCGGCGGAAATCTAGATGCCAAGCATCTTCTGATCAAACTGGAAGGCGCGGGCGCGGAAGAGGAAATCGACGATGCTGCCTTCGTGCGGTTGAAGCCAATTCAGGGCAATGGTCGTCATCGGCCCAATGTTCAGGCGGTCAATGTGGATCGCGTCCGCCAGTTCGCGCTGGAACTTCTTGTCTTTGGTAATCGCCGAACATACCAAAGTCGGGCCAATCTTGGCCAGCATGTCGGCTTGCGGGCACTCGACCACCGTGACGAACGGGAACATGTACTCCTTTTTGGCAATCGCTTTATCCGGTCCTTCGCAATACGCGACAACGGGCCGCAGATAATCACAGCGTTCCCGCTTGACCAAGCGCGGCCCATACTTGGCAGTGTTGTGCACGACGCCTGGCTCCTTCAGGTCGGCCTCGATGGCAGTCCACACGCCGTCGGCCTGGTTCGGCACCGTGAATGCGGCGAGGGCTGACTTCGGATCTTCCGGCGGCAGCGGTTCGACCGGTCCGATGCGATCCGCGAGCGCCTCGGCAATCTTGCGCCCGTTTCGGGAAACCCAAATGCCCGAGCAATTGATGCAGCCGCGGCCGCTGTTGACGAACACGCTGTCCGCCATGATGTCGAGGTACTTTTCCCAGTTATCGACCTCGTCGTCGCCGAGGATGATCTTGCTAAACCCCGGCCCGTGCGCCTGGACCCGCGGATTGCCCTTGTATTGCTCGACAGTGGCGGATCCGCCGAAAATCAGGCTCTTCGGGCAACTGTTGAGCACGGCGGCGCCCACGTCGCCCAGCCCCGGATAAATGGCGATGGCCTGCTTCGGAATGCCTGCTTGAATGAACGCGTTGGCCATGCGGTACGGAGTCCACGGTTCTTGCGGGCCGGGTTTCAAAACAAGTCCAATCTGCATCGGGATAATCGGCAGCCACAGAGTATGAACGCCCGGTGAATTGCTCGGCAGCACCATTCCCAGAATCGGTGATAGGGCTTGGTAACTGATCGGCACGCCGCGCTGTTCGACGCCGTAGCCGCGCGAAAGAATGTCCAATTCGAGCCCGCGTGTCAAGGCGTCCAGGATCTTGTCCATGTTCGCCAACACGAATTTGTTCTTCGACATGTTGAACCGGCACATGTGCTCGGGCAAGCCCGTGGTGGCCGATTGCATGCGCACGAACTGATCCGGCGTCTGCGTCCCGGTGCCGAGCGGAAGTTCCGCCTCGGTGTAAAGCTCGCCCGCCTTCTTCACCATCTGCAGCAAGTCGCGGATGGGAATCTCGCGCAAAACGGCCCGCGCGCGCGCGGCGTGGCGCATGTCGCGCTCGACCAACGCGGCATTGGACCGGCTCACTTCCGAGAGTATTTCGCCCGAGATGAAGTGAACGACCTTGTCCTGCTCCATGCTCTTGTAAGGCTCGCCCCAGCGCGAAATCGGAATATGAAGCATGAGCATCCACCTTTTTGATGTAGATTTATTTTCGCGAACCCACTAATTGCCGAAGCCAAGCGGAATCCGCTTTGTTGAGCGCGGGAGTAAGCGGTTGACCATATTCGAATTCCGTGTCATAGCAACCCTCAGCGTGGGCACGCTCCACGCATTCCCGAAGCGGCAGTCGCGTGTCCGGCACGCCCTCCGCCAATGGGATTGGAATGTCGGGTATCGCGTCTCGAATGGAGAAGGTCCACAGATCGGCGCGCGGAAACTCCCAGGCCCGGCATACCATCGCGTAGTATTCCTTCTCGGGCGGCGACGAACCCAACGGCAACCGCGAGCCTCCTCGAAGAAGGTCGAGCTCCACTAAGCTCACACCCCCGCCGAAATACTCGCCTCTTTTGTTTAGGTACGCTGTCCGATCGTCTCCGGCCTCTTTGTTTGAGGGACTCAGTATCTCAATCGCGGTAACGACTCTGTTCATCTGCCGATCGACGACCAAGACGGCTTTTTTTTTCTTACGAACGGCCGGTAATGTAATGGTGGAAGGGGCGACCATTGTGCCGACGGCGGATAAGCCCCCGTTCCGACGATGTCGCTTCACTACAAAAGTATCGGGTTCAAGTCGTCGCCTGACTCTTGGCCGTTCCGACGGCACTTGGATGAACACGAACACGTCCACCTTCGCCCGGTAGCGGCGAGGCATCAAGGCATTCAGTTTGGCGCGAAGTGCGACCAGGAGCGTGGTGTGGAAATCTCCCCACATTCCCGACGATTCGATGTAGGGGTCAATTCCGGGAAACGGCGATGGCATCGAATTATCCTTCCGCAAAGCTGCGAGCCCAGAGTCCCGGGCGGCTACAGCCCTTTCGATTCAATTTTCCCATCCGCTACCTTGCCGTTATCGAAGCCGATGCGGATGAACTTTTTGTCGTCGCCCCACTTCACCCACTTGGTCGTCGAACGCGGCCTGCTCACGGAACTCAGGTCTCCGCCAATTCCGGCCGCGCCTGCTACCGACGACCCTTCGGACAAACCGAGCCCTTCGGGGTCGTCCTCACCGCGGCCGAGTATGGCCTCGACTTCGCCCGACGTCATGCCGACTTTCACCTTGTCGAAGTTTACCTTCGTCAGGTCCTTGTTGACTTTCTTACAGCCCGGGAGTGACAGACACATTGCCAGCAACAACAGCGTAAGGAACTTTGGACGAATCGGCATCATGGTATTTCTCATAGGCTAATACACGCCCACCGTCGTTTGCGCCGCCACGCCGCGCCACGGTCGCACGCCGCTGACGCCGTCCCACGGATACTTCTCATACGGCTGTTCCCGTTCGCCTTCGTCGCGCTCGGCGAAGCGCGGCACGAAGAATTCCTTGGTCAGCGTCGTAAGCAGCACCCGGCCACTGGCACCGTACGGCACGACTTTGTCATGATCGTCGAAATCGACGACCTGCGCGACGGCCCGCGGTTCCGGAGCGTAGTAGGCGATCTTGTAATTCTGCTCGGCGGTGGGCATGTCGGAGGCCGCCAATCCCATCAGCGTGTTGCCGTAGGTCGGTGCTATGTAGACGCCTTCACCCAGGTATTCTTCAATCGTGAAGCGGATCCATTGGGAAGTCATTTCCGTTCCGCCGC
>JBGQCZ010000261.1:0-7115 GCA_041495645.1 Gemmataceae bacterium
AGTTGGGCATCTACGATCTCTCCCAATTCACGGCGAAATGATGTTCTCCGACACCACATGGTTGTCGATTCTGATGGCGGTTGTGGGGTTTCTAGCCGGAGCTATCGCCTCCGTGAGTGGCTTCGGGATCGGCAGTCTCCTGACGCCAGTGGTGGCGGCACGGGTCGGGACCAAGCGGGCCGTCGCCGCCGTTTCGGTCCCACAGGTGACGGCAACGGCCTTGCGCTGTTGGATCATGCGGAAGCACGTTGATCGGCGGCTGCACTGGAGCTTCGGGCTGACCCACAAACGGCTGTCCGAGTGGCTGAACAAACTGGACATCGAATACCAGCCTGCGATGTCCTTCCTGCGATCATGCGACTTGTCAGTGGATGCTTTTCGTGCCAGGTGCTTGTCCGTGGAAATGCTCAAGGATCGTGAGTTCTTCTTTGGTGCAGATCGTCAGGGGCGTGTGCATACCAATCTGACCAATCTCTGGAGCCAATTAAGGCAGTTCTTGCGCATTCAGGGAGAGGAATTGGTGAACATCGACATTGCCAATTCGCAGCCTTTGTTCTTTGGCTTGTTCGTGTGGTGAATCAGTTGCGACGGCGGCTGCCGGTCGCGAATGGCCATCCACAATGCAGCCAACGTCAACTCGTCCGTCATCGTCTCCGCCAACTCCCAGCCCACGATGTCGCGTGAGTAGCGGTCCATGAGCGTGGCCAGGTAACAGAAGGCACCACCGTGCAACGGCACGTAGGTAATATCGCCGACCCACAGTTGATCGATGCGGCGGGGATCCGGCGCCTCCAAGATCAGGTTCGGACTGTAGCCCAGATGGTGCTGGCTGTCCGTGGTCTTGGGCACAAACGACTTCGGCTGAATGGCGCGTAAACCCTGGTTTTTCAGGATTTTCGCCACCCGCCGCGGGCTGCACACCTCGCCCAAATCGGCCAAGTCCTCGACGATCCGGCGCGCACCGTAGCGACGCCGATGTTTCCAAAACAGGGCACGCACCAGCGGTGTCAAGGCCGCGTCCTGTTGGTCGCGACTCGAGGGGCCGCCGCTCCTCCAGGCGTAGTAGGCCGACCGACTCACCTCTAAGACCGCGCACGCCGATACCGTGCACAACTCGTCGTCCTGGACGATCGCCTCAATGGCGGCGTAAACGTCGGCTACTCGCGTGTCGGCCGAAAATGGCCAACGCTTTTTTTAAGATGTCGCGTTCCCGCTCCACGCGGTGCAACTCGATTTCCAATTCGCGAACCCGTGCTTCCAGCGACGTAGCCACCGGGCCGCTGCGTTCGAGTTGTTCCCGCTTCCAGCGATACAGCAGATTGGTGCCCGCCAACCCCAGCCGTTCAGCCACCGAGGCAGCCGTATGCCCATCGAGCATCATCTGCACCGCCTCGCGGCGAAACTCGGCGGTAAACTCCCGACGCCGTGTACGCTGCGGCGATCCCGGCTTCCCTGCCTTCTTGATCATCGGAGGACTCCTTCCTTGAATTCCATTCTAAGGAGTCCACCTGTCCGTCAATTCGGCAGCACCTCGAGGAGTTCCAGCCGCTCGCAAGCGACTTTGGCGCTGTTCCTTTCCGTTCCGAGATAGAACTTGCAAGGGCTGCCGGATTCCGTGTAGCCGATGTTGCGAAAAAAAAGTCCCTGTGCTGTTGCCTTGACTGATTCGTTGCGACCCATGTTTTCTTCTTCTGGTTGTATGCCACTTAACACGGGTTCGATTTTAGTGTCTGAAATCTGAATTGCAACATTTTTTAGACACGACTTTAGACACTTAAGACAGAAGATGGCAAGAATTGGGGTTATTTACCTGGAAGGCTTCCACCAATAAAACACAAAAATCCGGGCATTTCCGTGAGGAAAGGCCCGGATTTTGTATGGAGGCGGCGGGAATCGAACCCGCGTCCCGTGGCGTTCAAACAGGCGCATCTACGTGTGTATCCGGTCATTTTCCGGCGTCTTACTCGCCGCGTTCGTCGTGGCTCGCTCCGGCTGGCAGGATCGGGCCGCGACTATCGAGCAGGTTTTTTAGCCACCGACGCCCTCGAAGCGACCCGCCTTGCAGCGGACCTCGGTCAGCAGCGATTCCGATTTAGCATCCAAGTCGCGGTCTCTCGGACTAAGACTACGAACATGGGGCTGGTGAAATTAATCACGCAGCCATTGCAAACTGCGGTTCAGCAGTTTAGTTGCGGTCAGCTTTTTACGTGGCCAACTGACCAACCACGACACGCCACGACTGCCTCAACTTACCCGGTCGATACCAGATCGCCCCCTTGTTGCGGCTCGTCGCCAAGGGTATTATATCGCGCTCCGCGGAATGAAAGCGAAGTTTCATGCGGATTCGCGAGCGCGGCGGCACATTCACCACGGAGACGCAACAATGACGATCGCAATTATCCTCTGGGGCGCGATGATTCCCGGCCCCGCCAGTCAGGATCCCAAAAACGTACCGACGCTGGTCGTTGCGTTGGCGCCCAAGGAAAAGGCCAATGGCACCGCTGTGGTGGTCTGCCCGGGCGGCGGGTATTCGGGCCGTGCCACCGATCATGAAGGCAAGCAGATCGCCGAATGGTTGAATCAACGCGGGGTGAGCGCGTTCATTCTGAAGTACCGCACCGTCGGCGAATCGAAAATCCCCGCGCCGCTCGAACCGGGTCCGATGCTGGACGTGCAGCGCGCTATTCGACACGTGCGTGCAAAGGCGAAGATGTTCGACATCGATCCAAAACGCGTTGGCGTGTGGGGCTTTTCCGCCGGCGGACATTTGGCTTCGACCGCCGCCACACACTTCGATACCGGAAAGAAAGACGGCGACGAGATCGACAAGCAAAGCTGCCGTCCGGATTTCGCGATCCTCTGCTATCCCGTGATAACCATGACCGAGAAGACGCATGGCGGCTCGCGCAACAATTTAATTGGCAGGAATCCCGATCCGAAATTGGTCGAGTTCTATTCCAACGAGAAGCAGGTGACGAAAGACACTCCGCCGACGTTCTTATTCCACACGAAGGAAGACAAGGCCGTGCCGATCGAGAACAGCTACCTGTTCAAGGCCGCGTGCGAAAAGGCGGGCGTGCCGGTGGAACTCGTGGAATACGAGAAAGGCCCGCACGGCGTGGGGTTGGCGCAGAAGGATCCGATCCTGTCGAAATGGCCCGAGAAGCTGGAAGCGTGGATGAAGGGCCGCGGCTTGCTGCCTGAAAAGAAATAGGCGCGCACACTATGCTGAGATTGCGACCCACCGGAGATTTCGATGTTTCTACGTTCCCTGGTCTGCACGATCATGTTATTGCCATCTCTCCTTGAAGCCGCCGAACCGCCGACGCCGCGCGGCGATATCAAGCTCACCGACGAGGCTTTGCGCATCCATCGCGAAGCAATCCTCATCGATGGCCACAACGACTTGCCCTACCAGTACCGCGAAAAGAAGGACCTGTCGTTCTCGTCGATCGACATCGCCAAGCCGCAGCCGAAACTGCACACCGACATTCCGCGTTTGCGGCAGGGCGGGATGGGAGCGCAATTCTGGGCCGCTTACGTTTCCACCGCGACCATGAAAGACGGCACGGCCGTCAAGACCACGCTGGAACAAATCGACGTGATTCATCGCTTCGTCAAGCGTTACCCGGACACGTTCGAGATGGCTTACACGGCGGACGATATCGTTCGCATCCACAAAGCCGGAAAGATCGCGTCGTTGATCGGCGTCGAGGGCGGGCATTCGATCGATAATTCGCTCGGCGTGTTGCGGACGTTCTATTCCCTCGGCGTGCGCTACATGACGCTCACGCATACCGAATCGCTGGATTGGGCCGATTCGGCGACCGACAAAGCCAAGAGCAACGGCCTGAGCGAGTTCGGCAAGAACGTCGTCCGCGAAATGAACCGGCTGGGCATGCTTGTCGATCTGTCGCACGTATCGGTCGATGTGATGAAGCAGGCGATCGAAGTCAGCACGGCGCCGATCATCTTTTCGCATTCCTCGGCCTTCGCCCTGGCCCAGCATCCGCGCAACGTTCCCGACGACGTGCTCAAGCTCGTGAAGACCAACCGCGGTGTCGTAATGGTCAATTTCTATTCCGGTTTCATCACGGAAGAGGGCGCGCGAGCGAGCCGCGAGATGTTCTCGGCTTACCGCAAGTTCAAGGACCAGATGAAGGATGAAAAGGACCTGGAGCGAGCCGTCGAGCAATGGAAAAAAGAGCATCCGATGCCCAGCGGCAGCGTGCACACGGTTGTGGATCACATCGAACACATCATCAAGATCGCCGGCATCGATCACGTCGGCATCGGCTCCGATTTCGACGGCATCAACGCCGTGCCGAAGCAACTCGAAGATGTGTCGTGCTACCCGTACATCACGCAGGAACTCTTGAATCGCGGTTACAAGAAGGATGGGATCGTAAAGATCCTGGGCGGAAACCTGCTGCGGGTGTTTCGGGAAGCAGAGAAGGCACCGGGGAAGTGACGATGCGGAGAAAAGCGACATCCGAAGTAGCCGCAGGCTTTAGCCTGCGTTGGTCGGCGCCGCCGGTTGCTCATCGCACATTCCGACGGATTGCGGCCCCCGCGCAGGCTAAAGCCTGCGGCTACAGCCTGCAGCCCCCGCGCAGGCTAAAGCCTGCGGCTACAGCCTGCAGCCCCCGCGCAGGCTACAGCCTGCAGTCTCGTCTCATTAGACCAATTCGTATTCGATGGACTGCTGGATCCACTGGTCCATGTCGCGGAGCATGTCGGCGTGCAGGCGGTGCGTGGTGGTGTAAGTGCGCAGGCGGACGGGCATGCCGGCGGTGTAAAGCAGGCGATAATCCTGGCGTGCGAGGCTGATCGGCACCACGGGATTGGCCGTGCCGTGGCCGATCAGGACGCGAAGTTGCCGCAATTCCGACAGGCGAAACAGCGGGCAGCCTTTGCGCGGCAACCGGCCATTGAGAGCGACCACTCCGCCGAATTTATCGGGGAACGTGAGCGCCATGTGGTAGGCCACGGTAGCGCCTTCCCACAAGCCGGCAAGAAAGATTCGTTCGGAATGAACGTGAAAGCGGCGGCGCGTTTGCTCGACGGCGCGAAGGATGTAGTCTTCCAAAACGGAACTGCACGGCGATTCCGCTCCCCAGCCGAAGCCGGGCTCATTGTCGTGACAGGGGCCGAGCGAATGCGGGCCGCGTACGGCGATGCAGATGTAGTTGCGGCGGCTGACTTCGGGCGCCAAGCGCAGGGCCTGCTTCTCGTTCCCGCCGTGGCCGTGCAGAAAGACGATCAGCGGGTACGGATAGTTCGGCTCGTACCCGGTCGGCACGAAGGTGTGGACCGGGCATCCCTGCATGGTCTCAACGTCCGCCGTGTAAAACCCCTCGGCGAGGCATTCCGGCGGCAGCATCGTGTTGCTAATCGGCATCGAACGTCCCTTGTTCCACTTGTAACGGTTGTAGCGGTCGTACGGGCTACAGGTCAGTTTCGCGCCGTGTGGAAACCCCGTTTCGCGGGCGATTTCCGTTTCATTCTCGGCGAAGTCTACGTTTCTCTTATTGGCAAGTCAACGCGGACATGAGGGCAAGATTGGAAAATCGGGGGATTTTCCAAGCCGCACGTCGGCCTGTAGCGGTTGCGGGGTCCGGCGGGAGGTGGGCAGAGTTGAACGGTTCTTCGCGCCAAGCGCATGAGGAAAGCTGTCAGTCTGATTTGCGCTTGCAGCTCACGTTTTCAGTAGGACAACTCCTCTTGCGGCGCCGCGCAGTCTCGATCATGATCGGATGCGCGAAAGTGATTTCTTCCGAAGCGACAGAGGATGATCCATGAGCGACATGCCAAAGGAAATGGGCTTCTCGACGCGGGCGATCCACACCGGCCAGGATCCCGACCCGGCCACCGGCGCGACCATCGTGCCGATTTATGCGACCTCGACCTACACCCAGGCCGCGCCCGGCCAGCACAAGGGCTACGAATACTCGCGCAGCGGCAACCCGACGCGTACCGCCCTGGAAACGTGCCTCGCCGGGCTCGAAGGCGGAGAACGCGGCCTTGCCTTCGCGAGCGGTCTTGCGGCCAGCACAGGGCTCTTGCTGACTCTGAAGCCCGGAGATGAAGTCGCCGCGTCCGCCGATCTCTACGGCGGCACATTTCGTTTGCTCGAACGCGTCTTCAAACCGTGGGGCCTCGCCGCTCGCTACACCGACGATCCATCTCCGGCCGGCTTCGCCAAAATCATCACGCCGAAAACCAAGCTGGTATGGGTCGAAACGCCAACCAATCCGCTGCTCCAGATCCTCGACATCGCCGCCATCGGCGAATTGGCCCATCGCGGCGGCGCCCTGTTCGCCGTCGATAACACGTTCGCCTCGCCCTACCTGCAACAGCCGATCGCGCTTGGGGCCGACTACGTTGTCCACAGCACGACCAAATATTTGGGCGGGCATTCCGACGTGGTCGGCGGAGCGGTGATCGGGAAAAAGGAACTGCTTCAAACCGTGGCGTTCTTTCAAAACGCCGCCGGCGGCACTCCCGGTCCGTTCGATTCCTACCTAGTCCTGCGCGGCCTCAAGACGCTGTCCGTGCGCATGGAACGGCACTGCACCAACGCCCGCGAACTGGCCGGCTGGCTGGCCGCACACCCCAAGATCGAGCGCGTCTATTATCCGGGGCTACCAAGTCATGCGGGCCACGAACTGGCCAAGCGGCAGATGCGCGATTTCGGCGGCATGATGTCGATCCGCCTGAAAGGCGGCGCCGACGCCGCCCGCCGCTTCGTCACGCGTACGCGCCTGTTCAGTCTCGCCGAAAGTCTTGGCGGCGTGGAATCACTGGTCTGCCACCCGGCCACCATGACCCACGCCAGCATCCCGGCCGAAATCCGCGTGGCGCGGGGTGTGGATGACGGGCTGGTGCGGTTAAGCGTGGGGATCGAAGATGTCGCTGATTTGCGAAAGGACCTGGAGACGGCGATGCAATAGGCGGCCCCAGCAGCCCGGCTGCTTAGGCGGTCTGACTCGATTACCGCCGGCTGTTGAGCAGCCGGGCTGCTTCCGCGTGAGGTATACCACTACCAGGCCGTCTATACTGATGGTGCCATGACTAAGCGCGCATCTGCGCCGATCGAGTATGTTCAGCCATAC
>JBGQCZ010000262.1:0-7111 GCA_041495645.1 Gemmataceae bacterium
GGTGGGGCCCTACGCGCTGGGGGGGGTTTGTACAAAACCGCCCGGTTGGGTTTCGGCCTCCTCCTCGCCGCATCGCCATTCAACCGCGTCCCGGCGGGAGCCCGCGTTGCCGCCGGCGGGCTTCGATGTCTTTGCGGAACTGGTCCATGGCGGCGCGGAATTCCGGCGTGGAGTGGTCGAGCCGCTCGCGGCGGCGGCGTTCGCGATCCTGCGGCGAGCCTTGCGAGCGATTTGATGGAGGAGCACCGAATGTGTTATTGTTCTGCGGCCGCTGGAATTGCTGGCTGCGATCGATTTGGCGGTCGAGGTAGCGCGTTTTTTCGTCCTTGGGCATTTTGGAGTAGTTGATCATGCTTTGCTCGAAGCGCTTGCGGCCTTCTTCACCGAGCTTTCGGCGTTGGTCCGGCGTGAGCTTTTGCATGGCATCGCGGAATTGCTGGCGCGATTGTTCGCGTTCTTGCGGCGAGGCGTTGGCCATCGTGCGTTGCAGTTCGCGGACGCGGCGCAAGTTGACGTCGCGGCGGAAGTGGAAAAACAATCCGAAGACCAGCAACAACATGACGACGACAATCGCCAGTTTCAAGAATCGATGTTTGCGGTTGGATTCGTCCACAGTCGGTCTCCTGTTTGAGGGTCAATCCACGTGGCCGTCGGCGTAGAGGAAGAGGCGCGAGCGGTCGCTGGGAGGTGGGTGATGCACGGGGTCAAAGTCGTAGATGAGCCAGATTTCCGGCAGTCCGAGGCCGAGGCGATTGTTGCGAAGGTCGGGAAAGGACTTGCCGGAGACGCGCGGCTGATACTCGTAGCTGAGCCCTTCGACCTCGTAGCGGCTGGTGTCGAGCGGGCAACGGAAGACGTTGCGGTTGTTTTCGATGTAGGGGCCGAGCACGTCGGCGAGGCTGGGTTGGCCGGGCGGATCGGCCAGGCTCGGCACGCGCGGCGCTACGGGAAACTTCTCTTTGTGCGTGTCCATGTACAGGTGAAACGACAGGCCGATTTGGTGCAAGTTGTTGCCGCACGAGGCCCGGGCCGCGGCGGCGCGCACCTTTTGCACGGCCGGCAACAGCAGGCCGATCAGCACGGCAATGATGGCGATCACGACCAGCAATTCGATCAGCGTGAATGCGGGGCGGGGCGGAAAGCGGCTTTGAGGCATGACAAATCTCCAATACGCGCGAGCGCACCCCGGACGCGGGTGTCCGCGCGACACTCGAAAAGGTGTAAGTACGTTGTCCCTCGCGAGCCCGTCAACGTGCGGATCCTCGGCTCGCGTGAGGTGATCATAAGCTCGGGGCGATGAGAGGGCCGTGAAGGAAAACGCACTCATTCGGATTTCATTTGGAGCAGGAGTGAGCGATGTCGAAGACCGAGTCACGACGAATCGGGGTGCTGGGGGCCGGGCCGATTGGCCTGGAAGCGGCGCTGTACGCTCGCCATCTCGGTTTCGCAGTCACGGTTTATGAACGCGGGCAAATCGCCGATTCGATGCGCCGCTGGGGCCACGTGCGGCTGTTTAGTCCTTTCGGCATGAACTCGACTTCGCTTGGCCGATCGGCACTTCGCAATGCGAATCTGCCCGGTGAAAATGACTGCATCACTGGCATCGAGCACGTCAACGCTTATCTCGCGCCACTCGCCCAGAGCGAATTGCTCAAAGGCTGTATTCAAACCGAAACGCAAGTGGTTCAGATCGGCCGGGCGGGGTATCTCAAGACCGATTCGCCCGGCGAGAGCAAGCGCGGCGACGGACCATTCCGATTGCTGGTCCGCAAGGGCCAGGCGGAGCGCATCGATGAAGCCGCCATCGTTCTGGACTGCACCGGAACTTACTCGCAGCATCGTTGGATGGGCGAAGGCGGGATTCCCGCAATTGGCGAAGTCACTCACGAGCCGAATTTGGTTTACCAACTCGACGATATTCTCGGCGCGAAGAAGGCCCACTACGCGAGCAAGAGTATTTTGCTGATCGGCTCGGGCTATTCGGCAGCAACTTCGGCATGCCTACTTGCGAGCCTCGCGGAGCAACACCCGGACATGTGGGTGGTGTGGCTGGCGCGCGGGCCGCGCAAACAACCGTTGCCGCGAATCCCGAACGACCCGTTGAAGGAACGTGATCGCCTGGCGGTTCGCGCCAATAGTTTGGCGACGCGCGGCGACGGCAATCTTGAATTCCATCCGCTGAGCACGATCCAATTGGTCGAATGGAAGAATAACGCATTTCGCGTCGTGGCGCGCGTGAATGGCAAGGATCGCGCTTGGGACGTGGATCGCCTGATCGCCAACATCGGCTACGTGCCCGACACGAGCCTGTATCGGGAACTGCAAATCCAGGAGTGCAACGTGTCGCAAGGGCCGTTGGGCGTTTCGGCCGCGCTGGCAAAACAAAACGGCGGCGATTGCACGACGCTCGCTTGCACCGGCCCCGCCAGCCTGCGCACGACTGAACCGAGCTTTTTCATCGTTGGAGCGAAGAGCTACGGCCGCAACCCGCACTTTTTGCTCCGTACCGGCTTTGAGCAGGTTCGCGACGTGTTTTCCTTAATTGCGGGAAAGCCGGAGTTGGATTTGTACAAGGGGGCGAAATGACCCCCGTACGCGAATCACAGTTTTGTCTCTCAGCCGATTCTTGGGAACAGCGGTTTAACCTTGCCTTCTTCCAAGGCCGCCAGCACGCGCAAATCCTCGGTCTGGCTCTGGGGCAGGCTGGCGTCCTCGTACCGTACGCTCTCCCAACTCTTGGCGAAATTGAAACTGCGATAGATGGTCTCGGCCGAACGCGGGAGGAAGGGCTTCAGCAGAATGCTGGCAATGCGCAGCGATTGCACGGCATTGAACAGCACCGACTTGGCCGCATCCTTGTCGGTCTTCACCACCTTCCAAGGTGCATTCGTTTCCAGATACTGATTGGTCGGAGTGAGGAATTCTTGCACGATGGATTGCAGGGCCAAGCTGTATCGGCATGCCTCAACTTGGCCGCGAACGCGGTTCACGAAATCGGCGAGATCGAGCCCCGGCACCACGGGCGCCGGGACCTTTCCAGCAGTGCCAGTCAGGACGCTGTCGTAGTTTTTCGCCGGAATCGTTACGAGCCGGCTGAGCAGGTTGCCGAGATTGTTCGCCAACTCCGAGTTGTAGACATCCGCAAAACGGCCCCAGGAAAACTCGCCATCGCCGGGGAGCGGGCATTCCCTCATGAAGTAATAGCGAAATGCTTCGCCGCTGAACTTGGTGATGATCTCCATCGGTTCGACGACATTGCCGAGCGACTTGCTGATCTTTTCGCTAACGCCTGTTTCATCGTTTTTGATGTAAACGAAGCCATGCCCGAAGACCTGCTTCGGTGGGTCGACGCCGGCCGCGAGCAGCATTGCGGGCCACAGCGCGCAGTGGAATCGCGTGATGTCCTTGCCGATGAAGTGCGTGTCGCACGGCCACCATTTGTTGAACTCGGCTTCGTCGTCGCCGTAGCCGATGCCGGTGATGTAGGTCAGCAGCGCGTCGAACCAAACGTAGATGGTAAAGGTCTCGTCCCAGGGCACGCGGATGCCCCACTTTTCGCCGGTGCGCGTGATGTTGACGTCCTTCAAGCCGCCCTTTACATATTCGATAATTTCGTTGCGGCGGCTATCCGGCTGAATCAACTCCGGACGCTCCTCGTACAGTTTCAGCAATCGGTCCTGAAACGCGGATTGCTTGAAGAAGTAACATGGTTCCTTGCGGCGCGCGACCGGCGTCTTGTGGTTCGGACATACTCCACCGGCTTCCTTCACTTCCGTGTCGGTCTTGAACGCCTCGCAGCCCTCGCAGTACCAGCCTTCGTAGTCGCCCTTGTAGATGAAACCGTTGTCGTAAACCTTTTGGATGAACTTCTTGCAGCAGGCGTGGTGGCGCGGGCTGCTGGTTTGGATGAAGGTGTCGTAGCTGATGTCGAGCGCGTCCCAGACCTCGCGGAATTGGCGGGCCATGTCGTCGCAGTAGGCTTGCGTCTCTTTGCCGACCTCGGCCGCTTTCTTCGACACCTTAACGGTGTTTTCGTCGTTGCCCATCAGGAAGAAAACGCGCTGACCCTGCATGCGGCGATAGCGGGCCTGGACGTCGGCGCCGATTTTTTCGAAGGCCGTGCCGATGTGCGGGCGGCTATTGGGGTAGTCGATGGCGGTGGTCAGAAAGAATTTGGGTTGAGCATCAGGCATATGCTGGGTGTTCCTTCAATTCAAATCGCTCGGCATTACGCGCGAGCGCGAAACGCAAGCGGGTTTGCGTCATTCTATCGAGGAAGGAGAATCCGGCCCGAAGGGAGGTTCGAGGTGAAAACGAAACCGCCCTCGCGCGGCGGCGGGGCGGAGAACCCCTGGGGGCCGCGCCGCGAGCGGAGGGCGATCGGAAGCGGAAGTGATCAGTCCTGCATGAAGTAATCGCGCGGGCTGCGGACGAACGGGGATTGCGGGAACACCACGGTGCCGGGCTGGGTGGTCGGTTTCGGTGTGCGCGGACCGGTGGGTTGGCCTTGGCCATCGATGGGCGGGCCGGCCAGGTGATTGAAGAGCTCGCCGAGCCGTTGCTGCCGTTCCTCGCCCTTCTGCATGAACTCGTCGATGCGGTTGCCGGCGACGTCCAATCGGCCTGACAGACCGGAAACATGGCTGCCGCTCAGGTGACTGACGCCGCTTACGTGACCGCCACGAAGGCGACCGCCGAAAATGCGCCCGCGGCCTGAACTAACCACGCTGCTGGTGGAGCAGCCAGTCGAATCCGTCGCCGCTGTGGGCTGGGCCGGCTTTGTGGTTGCCGAGCCAGGCGACATCGTCGGGGCTTTGGTGGCTGGAGCGGTGGGGGCGTCGCTGAGGGCAGTGGAGGCCAAGGCGGCCAAAATGCCCAGCGCGAATGTACCGCGCAGGAAGAGTTTCATGACGATTCCTTTCGTGTGAAGACCATCCGGTGACCGAAGACCACGTGGAGTATAGCCGCTGGTTCGATGAAGCGCGCGAACGCAACCGGAAAACCCACGCGGTTCCAACCCAAATTGGTGAATCTGTTCCGAAATGACCGGTTGTTGCGGAAATGCCGGATTATGACCCGTAATCGAGGGCAATGTCTAGTGCCACGGCGGAATGTGTGAGCGCGCCGACGCTAATGCGATCGACACCCGTTTCCGCAATCGCTCGCACCGTGTCCAGGTTCACCCCGCCGGAGGCTTCCAGGCGGATGGAAGACCCGGCGGCGTTGCGCCGTTGCACGCACTCGCGAAGCATTTCGCAAGTCATGTTATCGAGGAGAATGATGTCCGGCCCGCATGCCAGGGCGCGATCGAGTTGTGCAAGCGACTCGACTTCGACTTCAACCGGAATCCCCGGACCGACCTTCTCACGGACGGACCGGATCGCCGTGCCGATCGGATCGGGAATTCCGGCTAGGGCCGCCAAATGATTGTCCTTGATCAACACGCCGTCATAAAGCCCGACGCGGTGGTTGGTGCCGCCGCCCATCTTTACCGCGTACTTTTCCAGCAACCGCCAGCCGGGTGTGGTCTTGCGGGTGTCGAGGATTTGCACTTTCAACCCGACGACGCGATCGACGAATTGCCGGGTCTTCGTGGCCACGCCGCTAAGGCGTTGAAGAAAGTTCAATGCCGTGCGCTCGCCGATGAGAATGGTCCGCATCGAACCGGAGATCGTGGCGAGCTTCGCGGCACGCACCACGCGCGTGCCATCGTCGACCAACGGCGTGAAGATTGCCTTCGCATCGAGCGTGCGAAACACCAGCGCCGCGGCCGGCAGCCCAGCCAGTACTCCAGGCGCTCGCGCAACGAATGTCGCGCTGCCCGTCTGCGCGGCGGGAATGAACGCCTGCGTCGTCAGATCACCGGCCTCGCCGAGATCCTCGCGCAGAGCCAAATCAATCAATGACTGGCAGGCTTGTTCGAGATCACTCATACCCGATCATTATCCGTAGATTGCGCAGATTTCACAGACCTGGCGAACCGGCTGCGTAAGCTGCTGGGTGTGTTTCCGAATCCGCACCCGGCAGCTTACGCAGCCGGTTCGCCAGGCTGTGAAATCTGCGGATCGCGTCCTAATTCTTAATCGGCTGCTGCAGATTCAGCATGGGAATCTCGCGCAGCGGTTCGCGGTATGGGTTGCGCTGTTGCGGCCGGTAGAATTCCAGCGTCACGCCTTGAAACAGTTCGTGATCGGTTCGCAATTGCACGTCGAATTCTTCGACGCGTTCGTATCGCTCCGGATGGTCGATCAGACATTTGCGCAATCGCTTCGGACCGGGCAGATCGTGGAACTTTACTTGCGGATTTTCGATGACCACCCAATCCGGATCGTAGCGATGCAGCACGGCCAGAATTTCATCGTCTGTCTTGGCCCAATCCATATATCCGCCGGCCGGATCGCTCAACACGCCATAGATGAGCTTATCGCCGCGCAGCACGGTTATCTTCCGCTCCGGATCGTTGACACGCACCTGATAGATGAATCCGCCGCTCAAGCAGCCATCGAAGAAAACGGCATTGGACTCGCGCGGCTGCTCCAACACTCGCCGGGCCGCATCCGCGTAGCCGTGCACGTGGCCCGTTGGATTGTGCAAATCGTGGTGAACCGGCCCGGCGATCAGCAATGCGGCGAACGCGGCTTGCCAGCGCCAATCGTGGAATAGTTCGATAACGCTTGCCGCGAACCAGCACAGTGCCGGCGCCCAATACAGGGCGTGGCGGCGCTCGAGTTCCGCCAGTGGCGTGAAGGTGAGATAGACGGAGGCGAACAGCGCAAACGCCGGCCCCATCGATTTCTGACGATTCAACAGCCAACCGATGAACCCTACCGCCGCCGCGACGCACAAGGGCACTCCGATTTGGTCGGGAATGATGCTCGGGTAGAAGTTCAAGTTGCGGGCCAGATCAAAGCGGCCAAATTCAGCGCTCGTTCCTTCGGCGGCTTGCTTCTGAATCGCTCCGCCGTAAACGCTCCAGGTGAACAGGTAATACGGCGCTGTCAACAAGAGCGATGCCGCGATGCCGCCCCAAACGGCGGGCTTTTTCACCTCCGCCAGTTTTCGCATCGCCACGAGTCGAATCAGGAAATACGGCAGGAGAAACACGCCGTCA
>JBGQCZ010000263.1:0-7104 GCA_041495645.1 Gemmataceae bacterium
ATTCGGGCACAAATACTTCGCCGCTAGATGGCGTGACCGCAGCCCAGAATACAGACACAGCAACGGATCCGGAGATGGTTCGAACGCTGCCATCCGCAAATGCCGCTAGCATGCCCGAGCGATGTGGAGCCTGAGGTATCGTTGGGTCACAGTCTTGCAAGCGGGGCGCGATCTGGAATGTCTTGCCCTGGATGGTACCCACAGATGTCGGTGGGGTTCCGGTTGTTATTGGCACAACGTCTCCCCAGCCACCGTCGGCGAACGTCGCGCGCCGTTCGACGGGCGGCAGCAAGGACGGAGGGAGGGTTGAAGGCGATCCAAAAATGTAGGCGACGCCAGCCTCGCTGAAATCATAAAGCGAACCTGAGCACCGAGCGTAATGCTCCCCAAAGGCAATCGTATTCGATGTACCATCCGAGAATGTCCTAGCCAAATGCGGTGACGACGAACCGAACACACTCATGTTGATGGCATAGCTGCAATTGGCTTGCTGACTAAGCTGGTCGTCCGCATAGAAACTGATACTGGGGTCGGCTGGACTTTGGTACAGGCGGACTCGATACAGAATTTGAGATGAAGGGCCGCCGCCCGGGGGGTAATACACACGTGATTCAAGCTGCCCAGCTTCGACATAGTCGAGGATCGCCGTCAGGACAGGCCATTCGTCAGGGTACTGCGACGCCATATTCATGGACGGAAGCCGGCCTTCACGGACTGACGCGAAGTTGTGCGTTGCCAGAATAATCTGGCGCAACTGATTTTTGGATTGCATTCGCACAGCGCTGGCGCGCGCTTTCTGAACCGCTGGAATCAGAAGGCCTAACATGATTCCGAAAATGGCAATCACCAAGATCACCTCAAGAAGCGTGACGCCAAATCGCGCCGCATCGTGCCGTCGGGGGTCAGTCTGAGCCGGCATTTCTCCCTCCTGGTAGACGACGCGCGCAGCACCAATTCTTGGAATGCAGCGGGCCATCTCTCCTCTCTAGGCATCAATTGTCATTGCAAGGATTTTTTTCCGTGGCGCTGCGGACCCGAGTTCGCGGTACCGAGAGCTAGTTAACTGTTCCGTCAGGGGACACTTTCTCCACCGTCGGTTGCATTTACATGTTTTTCACGGTAAACATTCGAATCTTGACGCGATAGGTTCCGGCCGCAGGCAAAGATTGAGTGTACTGAAACGACCCGGTGAAACCGTTGTTCTGCGCCGCTGACCCCAAGAGGTTTTCATTCATCCCCCAGAACCCTGTAAACCGCTATCTCCACCTTGGTGATTGTGTAGCCCGCATCGGCCGTAAAGTTCATTGTCGTGTCCACGTTACGTCCGGCGCCACCAGTCCAGACTGGGTTGTTGGCTTTGAAGGACACTGTACCCTGTGCCGACGCCTCACCGACGTTTACAGGCCAACGATGACAAATAACACTGCACCAACAGAAGTACGGAACAACATGTTGAATTTTCCCAAGGTGACTGTGATATGTGATAGGAAGTGAGCTGGTGATGGTACGCGGCAACTTCCGGAATGTCAATACGGAAAAAAACCACAACGGTGGCGGGCCGGAATAAGCAAGTGACGGATGCCGGGCTGCCCTGGTTAGATTTCGCTCGACCGGCGCGCGGTTCCACCGGCATTTTCAAGTCATATCATATCCGAGCGTGTCGAGACAAGCGTGCGATTGCGAAGGCCACGGCAACATGGAACCACCTCCGGCGGCAGATCCGAACCTTCCCCGCGGTTCGATGCGCACGCGCCTGATTCTGCTCGGAATTCTCGCCGCAATTCTCGTCGGCTTCTACCTGTCCGGGCTGCACGAGTATTTTCGCTGGGACGTGCTGAAGGAACATCGCGATAGTTGGCGGCAGATCATCGACGAAAACCGCACTTCGGCCGCGATCTTGTTTGTGTTTTTCGCCATCGCGTTGATGAGCTTGTCGTTGCCGGTTGGCAGCGTGCTCAGTCTCACGGCCGGCGCTCTATTCGATCTTTGGCTCGGAGTCGGGCTGATTACGATCGCGAGCGCTTTTGGTTGCACCTTCGCATTCTTGATCAGCCGCTACTTGTTGCGCGACTTCGTCAGACGTTGGTTTGGCCGCTGGCTGCGCATCGTCGATCCAATGATCCAGCGCGACGGCGCTTCGTATCTGCTCATGATGCGCCTGTCGCCCGTCGTGCCGTTCTTTGCGCTGAACGCCGTCATGGGCCTCACGCACATTGACTTGCGCAAATATATCGCCGTGAGCGTTATCGGGATGCTGCCGAGTTGCTTCCTGTACACGATGGTCGGCACCGAGATCATGCGCATCGAGTCGCCGAAGGACATCATCTCGACCGAACTCGTCATACTGCTTTCGCTCCTGGCGGTGATACCGCTCTTGTTCAGTTGGTTCTTCCGCCGCCGCGTCAAGCAAACCACGGGCGACCCCCAAGTTTGAAGCGCCCCGTTTACGTTTCGCGCTGGCGAAGGTACAAGCGAACGCGAAACGTAAACGAATCCCCTCCTTTCTGCTTGCTTCCCGGCTTGCGATTGTGTTCACTGATTGAACCTGCCGACGAGACCTCTTCATGTCGCTCACCGCGAACCAACCACTCCGTCCGGTGCTCAAATGGGGCATCTGCGGTCTGCTGCTGCTGGCGACGATGATCAACTACATGGATCGTTTGACGCTGAACCAGACAGCCAAACGAGTGATGGCAGAACTCGAATTTGGCGAAGATCGCTACGGAAAACTGGAGGGTTACTTTGGCGCGGCCTTTGCCTTTGGGGCGCTCTTCTTCGGTTGGATGGTAGACAGAATCAATGTCCGCTGGGTTTATCCGCTTATGGTCATGGTCTGGTCTTTGGCGGGGATGGCTTCTGGATTCGCGCGCGACTTTCACGAGCTGGTATGGTGCCGGATCGCGCTGGGCTTTTTCGAGGCCGCGAATTGGCCATGCGCCCTGCGAGCGACCCAGCGGCTGCTTCGTCCGGAGGAGCGGACGATGGGCAACGGTATCCTGCAAAGCGGCGCGGCGGTCGGTGCCATAATCACGCCGTGGATCGTTCTGGGTTCGCTGTATGCATTTGACAGTTGGCGACCTCCGTTTTGGTTCGTCGGCGTACTTGGCTTCTTTTGGGCCGTGCTGTGGCTGTGTATTGTCCGCCCCGAGTACTTGTCGCTGGGTACTCTCGCAACATCAGATCGAAAGACCGATTCCGATTTCTGGACGGCCGCCCGCAACATTGCGAGCGATCCCCGGTTTTGGGCGTTGGCTTGCGTGGTGGTCGGAATCAACGCAACGTGGCATTTCTTTCGCGCTTGGCTGCCGCTCTATTTGCAGAACGTCCGCGCCTATACCGAACTGCAAATGATTGCCTTCTCGTCGGGCTACTACGTTTGCACCGATTTGGGCGCTCTGACTGCCGGTTTTGTCACATCAAAACTGATCGCCACAGGATTCTCTGTCCATCGCGGTCGTATGACGGTGTTTTTTGTCTGCGCGCTGCTGACCCTTCTGAGCATTCCGGCGGCGCTGATCGGCGATGGACCCCTCGTGCTGATTCTGTTATTGGTCATGGGTTTTGGTGCGTTAGGACTCTTCCCGAATTACTATTCGTTCAGCCAGGAGCTTTCGACTCGCCACCAAGGCAAAGTCACGGGTACGTTGGGTTTCATCTGTTGGGCTCCGATGTACTTCATTCAATCCGGGGTCGGGAGTTGGGTTCAGACCACAAAGGCCGCATTCGTTGCGCAAGGATTTGCCCTGCGTGATGCGGAATGGCAGGCGTATCAGCCTATCATGATCATTGCCGGAATCCCGCCGATGATCGGCTTTTTGGCACTCTTGGTCTTGTGGCGAACACCCCGGACACCGGCGGTCGTTACGGCAGCGGTTGACGCGGAATTATTGCGATCGACGCCGGGATGAGAATTGTCAGTTCTTTTGCTTGCTTGCCGGCGCGCGGGCGGATAACGTGAGGGATGACCACTCTCTTTGCAAGGAGGCTTCTCATGACCTTGCACATTTGCCGTGCATGCGACGGGGAAACGTCGCTCGTTCTCGACTTGGGGCGGACCGCCCCCAGTCACCGGTTCCTCAATTCCGCGATGGCGCACGACCCGGAGCCGACCGGCCCGCTGCGCTTGGTCCGCTGTGAAAACTGTGGACTGTTGCAGCTCGACGAACTCCTCCCAGTCGATTCAACAAGCGAGTTAACCGCTCAACCGGCGGATGTCGCCGTGCTCGCTCAACAAATCGTCGAGCGCTACGGGTTGGAGCGCTCCGATCTCGTTCTGGAAATCGGCGACGAATCATACCTGCGGGCGTTTCGCCCGTTTGGCGTGCGGACGAAATCGGTGATGGCGCCCGAACATCTGCATCGGCATCCTCCCGGCTCGGCCCGCATCGTGCTCGGCCGCAAAGCGCTGTGTCGCACCGATTTGCCGACGTTGCTTCATGGCGTCGCGCATTTGCTTAGCCCGGACGGAATCGCGATCTTCGAAGTGCCGCACGTGCTGCCGCTCTTCGAGCGCTTGGCTTACGACGATATTTGCCACGAAACGCGGTGCTTCTTTTCCGTGGAAGGGCTGTGCATGCTCATGGCCCGGCACGGATTGGAATTGATCGACGCGGTGCCGATGAAGAACGATTCGGGCTACGTGCGCGTCACGGTTCAGCGCGAGGGCGGGCCGATCTTTTCGCGCACCGCCGTGGAGAAAATCGTCGCGAAGGAGCAAAGCGCCGGCTTGAACCGCCCCGACGCCTGGGCCGACTTCGCTCAACTCGTGGAGCAGAGCCGCGACCTGTTAACATCGGAAATTGAGGATTGGTTGTATCGCGGCAAGCGCGTGGCCGCCTGGACCCGCAATGGCCGCGGCATGACCTTGCTCGCTTATTGCGGGCTGGACTCGCGCCGGCTGACGTGCGTGATCGACGAGAACCCCGACTTGCACGGGCGGCTCACGCCCGGGCATCGCATTCCGATTGTCTCTCCAGAGTGTTTGAAGCGCGATCATCCCGACTTGATTCTTTGGCTGGGCGGGGAATGGGACCCCGAGCACGGCGGACCGTTGGCGGACCATTGGCAGCGCGGCGGACGCGTGCTCTTGCCGTTGCCGAAACCGCACTATGCCGATCCGGCGCATCTGAGGCGAACGATTGATACAATCGTCCCGGGGCTTTCGTTTTCCGACTTTGCCTGACAACCCCGACCGGACCATGACGCAGCCACTCGCCGAACGCTTCGCCCGCTATTCTACCCATCTTCGCTTCGAGGATCTGCCCGCGCCGGTCGTCCACGAGACCAAGCGGCGCTTCATCGATTCCTTTGCGACGGCCGTCGGCGCGATGCCGGCCGACGCCTATGCCGTGGCGAAGCACTGCGCGGCGCGTGTTTCCAGCATACCGCCCGCGACCCTGCTCGGCGGCGGCACGTCCAGCATCGAATGGGCCACTTTCGTCAACGGCTTGTTGATCCGATATCTGGATTTCAACGATACCTACCTCTCCCTCGAACCCGCGCATCCGAGCGATAACCTCGCGGCCGTGCTGAGCGTCGGCGAGTTGACGAGCAGTCCCGGGAAGTCGCTGATCACGGCCGCGGTGCTGGCCTACGAAATTCAATGCCGCTTGTGCGATGCCGCCAGTTTACGCAAGCACGGCATCGACCACGTGACCTATGGTGCGATCTCGTCGTGCCTGGCCGCGTGTAAATTGCTGAATCTCAACGAACACCAAACCACGCACGCCGTCGGCATCGCCGGAGTTTGCAACGGTGCGCTGCGGCAAACCCGCGCCGGCGAAATGAGCATGTGGAAGGGCTGCGCCTTCGCCAACGCGGCCCGCAACGGCGTATTCGCCGCATTGCTGGCCGGCGAGGGCATGACCGGCCCCGCTCCGATCTTCGAAGGCGAACTTGGCTTTATGAAGCTCCTCACGCGCACGAACTTCGAAATCGCGACGATGGGCGGCGAGAACGGTTCGACCGATTTCATGCTGACCAAGACCTACATCAAGTTCTGGCCGGTGGAATATCACGCGCAATCGGCCGTCGATGCCATCCTGCAGCTTCGTTCGCAGGTCGGCGATTGGCGACAGGTCGAGCGAATCGACATTCTTACCTTCGACGCGGCCGTGGACATCATCGGCAAGGACCCCGAAAAGTACCGCCCCAAGACCCGCGAAACTGCCGATCACAGCATGCCCTATTGCGTCGCCGTGGCTCTGCTCGAAGGCGACGTGGGGCTGGCGAGTTTCGACGATGACCATCTAGGCAACGAGGAGTTGATCGAACTCACGAACCGGGTGAAGCTCCATCGCGATGCGTCGGCCAACGCCCGCTACCCGCGCGGCATTCCTAATCGCCTTGTGGTCGCGTTGCGTGACGGCAAGAAGCTTGAGAAAGAAGTCGAATTCCCGCGCGGCCACGCCCAGAATCCGATGAGCGATGCTGAAGTCGAGAAGAAGTTTCGTATGATGGTCGAACCGAAATACGGCAAAGACCGCGCGAGCAAGATCCTGGCGAAATGCTGGGAATTCGACAAACTGACGAGCGTGACGGAATTGCTCGAAATGTTTGCCTGAGATCAATTCTTGACGACCGGCTCATTTCCGGCCGGCCCCACGCGATACACCACAACCTTCGCCTGTTCAACCGGCTTCGATTCTGGCCAGTGGTACACGGGCACGCCGGCTTTCGCGAGTTGTCGCGATTCGTCGATCATCATCAGTCGAGCGTGCGAGTTGTCCGATTGCTCGATCACCACGTAACGAACGTGCTGTGGCGGCGGCGGATCTTGGCTTTCGCGAAAGACACAGCCGGCGTAGAAATGCGCCCAACAGAACGGATCGATCACTTCATCCTTGCCTGTGGCATTGGCAGCCAACCAAATTCCCGCCTGCCGATGTCCGGCGCGGTTGGCATGCAACGGTTTCAGAATTGAAGGCAGGCCGAGCGCGAAGATCGCCAACAAGGCAGTCGCCATCGACCATTGCACGCGGTGCAGTCGTTCGCCAATTGCCGCCACCGCTCCGCCGCACCAGAAGCAGGTGACGAAGGCCAGAATCATCGTATGCCGTTCGGAAAGATAACCGCTCACAGTCGCCATCCGCCAAAGCACCAGCG
>JBGQCZ010000264.1:0-7063 GCA_041495645.1 Gemmataceae bacterium
CGACCGGGCCGCAATTGGAAAACTCACCCGCGAACATCTGCAACGGACCGGCAAGTGGGGCCAGTTGAAGAATCGCACGACGGTCAACAACGCCACGGTAACGGAGACGGCCAACGTAGTGTCGGTTTCCGCCGTCGATGCCGGCATCGTTTGGGACGTGGTGGCCCGGCCGATGCCCAAGCTGAAAATGATCGACTTGCCCGAACTGGCCGGGATCGAAGCGAAAGTCGAGGTCGCGGCGCTGACGTGCAGCAAACAGCAGGCGGAAGCGCAACAATTCGTTCGCTTCATTACCGCATCCGATAAAGGACTGCTTCGTTTCCGCGATCACGGCTTCACGCGCGTCGAATCCGGCGATCAGTTCGTCCTCAAACCCAAGCTCGTGCTTTACGCCGGCGCGATGCTCCGTCCCGCCATCGAGGAGACGGTGCAGGAGTTCGAGGCCCGCGAAGGCGTTGAGATCGAGCGCGTCTACAATGGCTGCGGAATACTTGTCAGCCAGATGACCGCCGGCCAGCACCCCGACGTATTCTTCGCCTGCGACACTCGCTTTATGAGCGACGCTCAGAAATGGTTCGGCGAACCTGTCACGCTGTCGACAAACCAACTCGTCATCGCCGTGAAAAAGGGCAACCCGCACGACGTGAAGACGCTGAAGGACCTCGGCAAGCCGGGCTTGAAAGTCGGCGTCGGACACGAGCAACAATGCGCGTTGGGCGCAATCACTCGTGAGACTTTTCTGCAATCCGGCGTCTACAAGGACGTGACCAAGAACATCGTCGTGCAGGCGCCGACCGGAGATTTGTTGATCAACCAGCTCCGCGCCAAGGCCCTCGACGTGGTCGTTGCCTATCGCAGCAACGCCTTGCCCTTCGACGACATCGAGTTCACACCCGTAACGGGCATTCCCTGCGCTTCGCCGATGCAACCCGTTGCGGTCGGCAAAGAGACGAAGTTTCCGCAACTGACCAAGCGCCTCGTTCAAGCGCTGCATTCAGCCGAATCGCGCCGGCGCTTCGAATCCATGGGCTTCGGCTGGGAGTGGAAGGACAAATGACGTCCGAACACCGCCCCGGGTCCAACCTGCCCTTTTTTGTGGCGTTCAGCCTGTTGGGCGGGTCTTATGTTGTGTTGATTCTGGCCATGCTCGCGGCCGACATTTTCAAGACCTCACCGATCCATTTTTGGAATGCCTTGTCGAGCCCGGAAATTCGCTACTCGATTCGCCTAAGCCTGATTTCGTGCAGCATCACCGCGATTCTGGCGCTTTGGGTCGCCGTGCCGCTAGGCTATCTGCTTTCGCGCACCGAGTTCATCGGCAGAACCTTGGTCGATACGGTTCTCGACATACCAATTGTCATTCCACCGCTGGTCGTCGGCCTGAGCCTCCTCATTCTTTTTCAAACGTCGCCCGGACAGTTCATTCAGAAATTCGTTCCGATCACGTTCGCCATACCCAGCGTGATTTTGGCTCAATTCGCGGTTTCGACGGCTTTCGCCGTGCGCACCATGCGCGTGACCTTTGACCAGATTCCGGTGCGGACGGAACAAGTCGCCCTCACGCTCGGCTGCAACCGCAGCCAAGCGTTTTGGCGCGTCACATTTCCGCAAGCCCGCCGCGGCTTGCTGACGGCAGGTACGCTGGCTTGGGCGCGCTCGCTCGGCGAATTCGGGCCGATTCTGATTTTCTCCGGCGCAACGCGGATGAAGACCGAAGTGCTGCCGACCACCGTGTTCCTCGAGCTCAGTATTGGCAAACTGGAGGCCGCGTTGGCCGTTTCGTTGCTGATGGTGGTCGCGGCGGTGATTGTTCTGGTGATCGCGCGCGCCTTCGGATTGCGCGGGGCCGGGTTGATCTGATCCGGCGGCTCATAAAACAAGAGCGTGATCGAACTCGATGACTTGTGCATCCGCCAAGGGGCCTTCGCGCTGGAGAACCTGTCGTTTCAGGTTCCAAGCGGGGCCTACAGCGTGCTCATGGGCAAGACGGGTTGCGGCAAGACCAGCGTGCTGGAGTGCGTCGCCGGCTTGCGGACACCGGTCTCAGGTCGCATTCGCCTGCACGGCCACGACGTGACCGACCTCGCGCCCGGCGCTCGCGGCCTTGGCTACGTGCCGCAAGACGGAGCATTGTTTCGCACCATGCGCGTCCGCGATCAGTTGGCTTTCGCCCTGGTGATCCGCCATTGGCCGGTACGGCAAATCGACGAGCGCGTCAAGGAACTGGCCGGCTGGCTCGGCCTCGAAGCGCTGCTGGATCGTTTCACGCACGGCCTCAGCGGCGGCGAAGCCCAGCGCATCGCGCTCGGCCGGGCGCTCGCCTTCCATCCGCGGGCTTTGCTCTTGGACGAACCGCTCAGTTCGCTCGACGAGGACACGCGCGGTGAATTGACTTCGCTATTGAAACAGTTACACGCGCGTGAGAATCTAACCGTGCTTCACGTAACGCACAGCCGAAGCGAGGCCGAACGCCTGGGCGACGTAATCTTCCGCTTGGAAAACGGCAAAATCAGCGAGAAAGGGCCGTGAACATCACCGTTGAATACTTCGCGCAAGCCCGCATGATCGCCGCGTCGGCGACGGAGACCGTTTCGCTCGACGGTTTGCCCACGTTGGACGATTTGGTTCAGGAACTGGCGCATCGGCATCCGCACCTGGCGTCGTTGTTGCTGCCGGGCGGTCAACTTTCGCACTCGGTCTTGTTTGCCATTGGCGAGCGGCAAGTGTGGCCGGGTGAAAACGTCGCACTCAACGATGGCGACCATGTGCTGATCGTCCCGCCGATTTCGGGGGGCGAGCGATGAGTGAATTGCCCGAACTGACTTCCGAGGAACGCGCCACCTACGAATGGCAGATGTGGGTGCCGGGCCTGGGCGAAGACGGCCAACGGAAGCTCAAGGCGGCTTCGGTGCTGGTGACGCGCGTCGGCGGCTTGGGCGGGCAGGTCGCGTATCAACTGGCCGCGGCCGGTGTGGGAAGGCTCATTCTCGCGCACGCCGGAGCGATCAAGCCATCGGATTTGAATCGCCAGCTCCTCATGACTCACGAAGGCTTGGGCCAATCGCGCATCGAAAGCGCAGCGAAACGCTTGAAGGAACTGAATCCGCGCGTGGAGGTCGTGGCCGTGCCGGAGAATGTCACTTCCGAAAACGTCGCCCGGTTGGTCGGCTTGGCGGACCTGGTCGTCGATTGCGTGCCGCTCTTTACCGAGCGCTTGCTGCTCAACGAGCAAGCCGTGCGGCAGAACAAGCCAATAGTCGAATGCGCGATGTATGAATTGTCGGTTCAAGTCACGACGATCATTCCCTGCCGCACGGCTTGCCTGGCCTGCCGCATGCCCGAACCGCCGCCGGAATGGAATCGCGAATTCCCGGTGATTGGCGCTGTTTCCGGCGTGGCCGGTTGCCTCGGCGCGATTGAAGCGATCAAGTTGATTTGCGGGATCGGCGAACCGCTGCTCGATCGTTTGCTGACGATCGACCTGCGCGAGATGCGAATGCAAACAATTCACATCGAGCGAAATCCGCACTGCCATGTCTGTGGATGATTCTGGCGGCGCCTCAATCATCGCCGACTATCACTTCTTCTTCGGCACGACCAACCGCCACAAACGGGTGAGGGGATCGTAGTATTCGTCGATCACCCGTTCCTTGAGCGGAATGATCGCGTTGTCGGTGATGGTGATATTCTCCGGGCAAACCTTGGTGCAGCACTTGGTGATATTGCAATAGCCCACACCGTGCGCTTCCTTGAGTTCCTCGAGCCGGTTCTCGGTATCGAGCGGGTGCATTTCCAGCGCGGCCACATGGACCAGGAAACGCGGGCCGATGAATTCTTTATGCAAATGGTGGTCGCGCAGGACGTGGCAGACGTCCTGGCACAGGAAGCACTCGATGCATTTGCGAAACTCCTGCACACGATCGACGTCCGCCTGGTTCATGCGCCAGGAACCATCGGGGGCATCGGGCGGGCGCGGCTTGAACGGCTTGATCCGCTTCTTCACCTCGAAGTTCCAGGACACGTCCGTCACCAGGTCCTTGATCAGCGGAAAAGCCTGAATCGGTTCGATGGTCACCGGTTGGTCGAGCGGCAAATCCGAGAGTTGGGTCATGCACATGAGCCGCGGTTTGCCGTTGATCTCGGCGGAGCAGGAACCGCACTTGCCGGCCTTGCAGTTCCAGCGCACGGCCAGATCGTTCACCTGATCGGCCTGCACGCGATGCACTGCGTCGAGCACGACCATGCCTTCGCCCGCGGGAGTGGCGTAGTCCTCGAACTTGCCGCTATTGGCGTCGCCGCGCCAGATGCGCAACGTGACCATTGATTCCTTGGCGGGTGCCGGCGCGGTCTTGGGCGCCATTTCGAGTGTCGCCATTATTAGCGCTCCCTTGCCATCCTTGGTGACGTCTCAGCCAACCAAACGAGCTTTACGTTCAACTTCTTTGAGCTTCCAGGAATGCGGACGATGCCTGCGCGCGATTAGAAACCATACTTGGTTGTCACTTAACTCTTCGACAAACGAAATGTGATGCTCGGTCATATAGGTTCGGTAGCGTTTGATCCAATCCTTCGGACAAGTCAAAACTTGCCAAGTACGAAACTGGCGATCGCGAATTGACTTGATGACTTCATTTTCGACCAATTCCTCATCGGCAGCGGAATAATGAACGACACCGCGATCGTCAACTTGGTGTTTGACCTTGGCCTTTTTCATCGAAGCAATGAACCGGTCGTTGACCGTGTCGTCGTTGAATCTGAAGGAGCGAGCCAAGCCCATAGTAAGATTCCATTTGTTAGTTCGGGATCATGTACGTCGTGGAGTGGCCGCAATCGCAGGCAAACGGATTGCCGCCCGGAGTGTGGCAACCGGCGGTTCGGCATTTGCGTTCCGAACTCGCTTTCGCCGCTCGGATGGTTGGTCCGAAGCCGACGAAAATCTGGTCCCTGCACTGTTCGGGGCAATTTCCTCTCGCCTTCGTCGTGGATTTCCACCGGCGCTTTGCTGCCACGGCGACTACCTATTGTATCGTAGCCATCAAACAACAACGCATTGAACACGTGATCCACTATTTCATTTCCTGGATGATCTGCTTCAATTCCGCCGGCATCTCCGGGAGCGGCATCTCGGAAAGCTCCATTTGGCCGTCCGCGGCTTTGCGAACCACCAAGTTGAGCTTGCCGAAGCGCTCGACTTTGTCGGGATAATCGTCGCGGAAGTGGCCGCCGCGGCTTTCCTTGCGGGCAAGGGCGCAGCGGGCGATCGCCTCGGAAACGGTCAACAGGTTGTGCAGGTCTAGAGCGGTATGCCAGCCTGGGTTGTATTCGCGGTTGCCCGTCAACTTGGCGCGTTTCGCGCGCTCCCACAGTTTTTTCAGGCCGTCCAACGCGCGCTGCATCTCCTCTTCTTGGCGCACGATGCCCACCAGCTCCTGCATCATGTCTTGCAGGTCGTGCTGAATCTGGAATGGCCCTTCGCTTCCTACAGTTCGGTTGAACGGTTCCAGCGCCCAGTTGGCCGCCGCTTGTACCTGGTCGTCGCGAATCTGCGTGGCCAAGTTGTCCTTGGCATACTTCGCCGCAAACTCGCCCGCGCGTTTGCCGAACACGATCAGGTCCGACAGTGAATTGCCGCCCAGCCGATTGGCGCCATTGATCCCGCATGCGCATTCGCCGCAAGCGAACAGACCCGGCACGCGCGACATCTGCGACTCGGCATCGACGCGCACGCCGCCCATGATGTAGTGCGTGGTCGGGCCGACTTCCATCGGCTCGCTGGTGATGTCGATGTTGCCCAGTTCCTTGAACTGGTGATACATGCTCGGAAGCTTGCGCTTGATGTGCTCGGCGGCCTTGGGGATTTTGGCTTTGATCCAGGAGATGTCGAGGAAGACGCCGCCGTGCGGGCTGCCGCGGCCTTCGCGCACCTCGCGGCGAATGCAGCGCGCTACGTGATCGCGCGTCAGCAATTCCGCCGGGCGGTTGGCATTGCGGTCACCCTGACAGTAACGCCAGCCTTCTTCGGGATCCTTGGCGGTCTGGTTCTTGTAAAGGTCGGGAATGTCCTTGTACATGAACTGCTCGCCCTTGTTGTTGAGCAGAATTCCGCCTTCGCCGCGAACTCCCTCCGTGACCAGAATGCCCTGCACGCTCAGAGGCCAGATCATGCCCGTGGGGTGGAACTGCACGAACTCCATGTCTTGTAGTTCGGCGCCGGCATCGTAGGCGAGCGTGTGGCCGTCGCCGGTGTATTCCCAACTATTGCTGGTGACCTTGTAAGCCTTGCCGATCCCGCCCGTGGCGAGAATAACCGCCTTGGCGCGAAAAACGACGAAGCGGCCGCGGTCGCGGTAATAGGCCAAGGCCCCGGCCACGCGGTCGCCGTCCTTGAGCAGACGGACGACGGTACACTCCATGTACACGTCGATGCCCTGGTGAATGCCGCGATCTTGCAGGGTGCGGATCAGTTCGAGCCCGGTGCGGTCGCCGACGTGGGCCAAGCGCGGATAGCGGTGCCCGCCGAAGTTGCGCTGCAAGATCTTGCCGTCGGGCGTGCGATCAAAGACCGCCCCCCAGGCTTCGAGCTCGCGCACACGTGCCGGCGCTTCCTGGGCATGCAACTGGGCCATGCGCCAGTTGTTGACGTACTGCCCGCCGCGCATGGTATCGGAGAAATGGACCTTCCAATTGTCGCGCTCATCGACGTTGGCCAGGGCCGCCGCAATGCCGCCTTCGGCCATCACCGTATGGGCTTTTCCCAGAAGCGATTTGCACACCAGCCCAACGGAAACACCTGCGGCCGACGCTTCAATCGCAGCGCGCAAACCGGCCCCGCCGGCGCCGATCACTAATACGTCATGCTCGTGGTTCTGAAAGTCCATAGTCGTTAGGGGTTAGCCCTTGTTTACGTTTCGCGCTCGCGTTTTGCTCTGTGCGCGAAACGTAAACGGAAGTTAGATGATTCGGATGTCTTTGATCACGTCCATCGAGCACAGTCGAACGTATAAGTCGCTGAAGCCGACCCAAACCAGGCTGCACCAGGCCCAATACATGTGCCGGCGGTTCA
>JBGQCZ010000265.1:0-7060 GCA_041495645.1 Gemmataceae bacterium
CCCCGGGCCATTCAGCACCGCCGAAGACATCGACCGGCTGGCCGATGCTCTGGCCGAGATACTGGCTTAACGAAGCCGCCGCTAAATAGAGCGCATTTCGACGAGGTGTAGCAGCGCTCGTTCCAGCCCAACGCGCAGGCTAAAGCCTGCGGCTACAGCCCACGGATCGCCACACCTCGCTGAAACGCGCTCTAAACAACCATTGCTATTTCAACGTCATCGGCAAATCGAGGCGCTTGCCGTTGCGAATGACGTTGATCGTGATCTTGTCGCCGACCAAGAAGTTCTGACGTACACAACTCAAGAACTCCTGCATAGCAACATTTTGGACTTGATCGTTGATCCCAATAATGATGTCGCCCGGTTGCACGCCGGCTGCTTTCGCCTCGCGATGCACAAACTGCTCCTGCTTGAAAGCGAGGCGCTTTTCATCTAATCCGAGAGCTTTCTTTTGCGCGGGGGTCAAATCGTCGCCTGTTAGACTGGTCGACGGTATCAATCCCAACATCGAAGTGCGCCAGGTGACATTGGTCTTGCGCCAACCTTCGGCCAACTCCAGTGTACCATCGGTGCGTTTGCCGTCGTGTTCCCAAGCGACCGAAATCGCGCCCTTCTTCGGCGATTTGTGCAACGCGAATTGAGCATCGGCAAACGATGCAACCGAAAAGCCGTTGAGCGTCCGCAACCGATCGCCGGGCTTGATGCCAACCCTTTCGGCGGGCGATGAGGACTTCACCGACTTGATCAGGTCGCCACGAACTTTGTCCAGGGTCAAGCCGACATTTTCGGGTAAGGGATAGACCCAGATTTCATCGCGGTTCCAAGCGCCCGACGATTTGAGACTGTCGCGGCGATATTCCCAAACTTGATGACAATGGACGCAACCCCTCGCTCGCCGCGCAACTGCGTAATCCTCCACGCGAAACGGCTTCTCCGCGTTGGGCGCTGGTCTTCCAGCAACGGTCTTGTGCGCTTCAAGGGCGGCATTCATCGCGTAGCGCAAGCCCGGAAGCGTGTTGCGGCTGTCCGCCCCGCTCGCGTCCCGCCCACCGAAACGGCCATAAATCTGCTCATCGCCGCTCAGGAAAAACGCGGCCCAAGTGAGATCGTAGTCGAACTCGAACAGGTTCAGATTGGCCCCGGCCACGCGGATGAGGCGGACCCGGACAAATTCGTTTGCGGTACTATCGAGTTGGTCCAGACGAACAACCTGCTCGTCCCACTCGCGGCAGTCCCCTCAAGGCTCGCAGCGAAACACCACCATGATCGGTTTGCCGCTGCGTTTTGCCTCAGCTTTGGCGGTCGCGTAGTCGGTGTGCCAACCAGATTTCTTCAACTCGCTGGGTTCGACAGCGTACGAGAAATGGGAAAACAAGATGATACCGGTAACGATCGAACCGGTGGCGTACGTTCGAGACATGAAACTATCCTCGATCGATAAATCAGAACCCGCGATACTCACTTGCAAGGGTTGGCGAAATCTCGGGTCATAGCCTCTTTGTCCGCACCGAACAGAAACATTTGCACGATGTCGCCTGGTAAACTCGCTGGATATGGTTTCGACCGGAAGCGCAACACCGAGCGAATGCCTCCCAACAACATCAGCGTTGCGGTCTCGGAGTCGGCGATCGCGAATTCGCCGCGGAGATTCGCGTCATTAAGCAAATGTCGGACGAGCCGAATTGCTTCGTCTCTCGTCGTCCGCCACGGAGTATCGGCGCCGCGCAGAGCGTCAGCCCGTTGGATCAAATCGAATACATGCGGTTGCTCGTCGAAAAACTCGATCACGACCGCGACAAAGGCCTCCAGCTTCCCGATGAGCGTCTCGGCTTGTTCTTGGCCGCGGCTGATGCGTTCGGCCAAGTGCTGTCCGGCGCGCTGAAGCATCGCCAAATACAGCTCGTCTTTATCTTCGAAATAGCGATAAATGGTTCCCTTGCCGACCCCGGCCCGCGCCGCCACGTCTTCCATGCGCACTTCGTGAAAGCGCTGAGTGCCGAATAGCCCCACGGCCGCATTCAGCATTTTCTCGACTTGTTCGGGCTTCTTGGTTCGCATGGAAATGAATGAACCTCGATTGAACGGGATGCACTAATGGAAGATCTCGGCGCTGAGTCGCTGGTTCCAGTTTACTTGGTCCGTCGCCCGCGACAAGTTTTGCCGATCGGCAAACGCTCTCCAAACACGATGATCGGCGACGCCGCCCCAGGAACTATGCTATCTATTTGAGTGACTCGCATCATCGCACCAACGTCTGGCGCCTTAGTCAGCGACGCCGCACTGGGACGATGCACCATGGCAACCGCACTCCAACATGTGACTTGGGATCCGCGGCCGTTACCGTGGGAGTCGATTTCCACTGACAATCCACCCGCCGTTGAACCACTTCTTCTGCCTGCATGCGATGCGATTGCCGAGGCTATTGTAATCCTTGATAGCCCCGGCACCGTGACTTTTGCCAACGCGGCCGCCGAACGCATTCTGGGCATGCCGGCAGCGGAGATAATTGGCAGTTCCTGGAGCCGGCGGCGCTGGAAAACCGCCACGCTCGACGGGCGGCTCGCGCCACCACAACAAGTAGACGATCTTGCCGGACCGGACTTGCGCGTGGAACAAGCCATCACGCGAGTGGACGGATCGACCGTGTTCGTAAGCCGCTGTTTGATTCGGCAACGCGACGAATTCGGGCAAGTGATTGGGACAATCGTCACGTTTTCGGAAATCACGAGTCGAATCAAAGTGGAAGAACAACTCCGCCACGCTCACAAGATGGAGGCAGTCGGGCTGTTGGCCGCCGGCGTGGCTCATGACTTGAATAACTACCTGACGACGATTCTGGGCAACGTTTGCCTCGTTCGCGACCAGCTTGCCGCCGAACACGCCGGACGGCAGTTGCTTTCCGATTGCGAGAAGGCCGGTTGGCAGGCCGCCGATCTGATCAAGCAGCTTCTGAGCCTGGCACGCCGCAAACCGCCGCAATTCCGGCCTGTTGATCTGGGGCGTGTCGCCCACGATACCGTGAGCATCTTTCAGCGGACCTTGCCGCCAACGATTGCGGTTGAAGAAATCCACGACCCCACCGCATGGCCGGTCCTGGCCGACGCGGGCCAGGTCGGCCAGGTCGCGCTCAATCTCTGCAGCAACGCGCGCGACGCCATGCCGACCGGCGGCCGGCTGATCATCGAGACCACCAACGCGACGGCTGGCCGTGGCCCGCTCGGCGCCAGTCGCGAGTTCGTGCGCCTGAGCGTGTCCGACACGGGGCACGGAGTGAGCGAGGACGTCCGCGCACGCATGTTCGAGCCATTCTTCACCACCAAGCCAAATGGGAAAGGCACCGGCCTCGGGCTTTCGGTGGTCTTTGACATCGTGCAAGCGCATGGCGGCTGGATCGACTGCACCAGCGAAGTGGGTACGGGAACTCGCCTGGACGTCTATTTTCCGCGCTGGCGGCCCGCGTCCGAGCGCGGGCAATCAGATTGACACCATATCGTGCCCTGTTAGAATCAATTCTGTTCCCTCCCTGAAAATGCGCGATTGACCGAGAGGAACAAGGCGATGAAGTGCGATAAGTGCCCCAAACAGGCCACCTTGCACATCACGGAAGTCCTCGTTGAAGACCGATTCGAAGAACACCACTTGTGCGAACAGTGCGCGCAGGAATACCTCTACGAACCGAACGGGAAGAAAAACGGCAAAGGCGAGGAGATGCTGGCCGAGGACGATGCCGAGGCGGCGTCGCTCAATCAGCGCGAGTGTCCGGAATGCGGGTTGAAGTTTGTCGAGTTCCGCAACTCGGGCCGCCTGGGTTGTCCCCACGATTACGACGCTTTCGCGGAGGAGCTCGCCCCGTTGCTTGAGAACATTCACGGCGACACCCGGCACGTCGGCAAGAGTCCGCACCGCTTGCCGCAAACACAGCAAAACCAGTCCGAATTGTCGCGGCTCCGCCGACAGCTTCAGTCGGCCGTTACCCTGGAAGCGTACGAGGACGCCGCGAAGCTACGCGACCAAATTCGGCAACTCGAGGAACGCTGATTCGTCCACGGCCGGTCTGGATAAGGAAAGACAGGCCACAAGACATCGGAACAAGGACAACGGACATGTCCATGAAGTGTCAATCCTGCTCGAATCCGGCGACGGTTCATTTGACCACGCTCGCGGGCCTGAAGAAAAAGGAAGTGCATTTGTGCGCGGCGTGCGCCAAGCAGCAACAAGTGATGGGGGCGGCCAAGCCGGAGTTGAACATTCATGCGATTGTTCACTTTATGCTCGGCTCGCAATTGGGGCCCGAAGCGGAAAAACTCGCCCAGTTGACTTGCCCGCATTGCGGCATGGGATACATGCAATTTCGCCAGGAGGGGCGATTGGGTTGCCCGCACGACTACGAAACGTTTCAGTCCGGACTCGAGCCGATTCTCAAGCGAATTCACCGGGCCACGCGCCACCTCGGCAAGACGCCGCCAAACCACAAGCGAAACCTAGGCCAACAGGTCGAACTGTACGAATTGCATCGTCGCTTGCGCGAGGCCGTCGACGGCGAGGCGTTTGAGGAAGCCGCCAACCTGCGCGATTTGATCCGCCAGAAGGAAATCTCGGAATGAATCTGGACTCCTTGATCTCGACCACCGGCGAATGGCTTCGGGGAACCGGCCCGGAGTCCGATATCGTCATTTCCACGCGCATTCGCCTGGCACGAAACCTGGCCTCCTTTCCGTTTACCAATCGCGCCACCCAACATCAAAAGACCGAACTTGAGTCGATCTTGCGCGACCGCATCACCCGCTTGGAACTGCCGCACCCCTTGCGTTATGCGGGCATCGCCGGGTTGGCCTCGTTGGACCGCCAATTGCTCGTCGAGCGGCAACTCATTAGCCGGGAACTGGCCAATGCCGAAGGCCCTCGCGGCGTCGCCTTCGACCAGCGCGAAGCCGTCAGTATCATGATCAACGAAGAGGACCAACTTCGCCTCCAGGTCATGCGCAGCGGGCTAGCCCTCGACCTTGCCTGGCATGAGATCGACCATATCGACGATCTCTTGGAAGAGAAAATCAGTTACGCTTGGCACGAACAATACGGCTACCTGACCGCATGTCCCACCAATGTCGGCACCGGAATGCGCGCCAGCGTCATGGTCCACCTGCCGGCGCTCGGTCTGACGCGGCAACTCGAGAAGGTATTTCGCTCGTTGCAGAAAATCAACTTGGTCGTTCGCGGGCTGTACGGAGAAGGCAGCCGGGCCTCGGGCGATTTCTTCCAGATCTCGAACCAAATTACGCTTGGCCGCAGCGAGACGACGGCCCTGTCCGAACTTCAAGGCGTGGTTGCCAAGATCCTCACGTATGAGCGCCAAGCCCGAGCGGCGCTCTTGCAAGAAAAGCGACTGGAACTTCAGGATCGCGTATCGCGCGCCCTCGGCGCTTTGCAACACGCCACCATGATGACCAGCGATGAAACCATGGAACTTCTTTCCAGCGTTCGCATGGGCATCAATTTGGGCCTGCTCGATGACATTTCGATGCAGACGGTGAACGAATTGTTCATCCAAACGCAGCCGTCGCATCTGCAGAAACTGGTCGGTGGACCGCTTGACGGCGAAGAACGCAACGCCGCCCGGGCCCGCTATCTCCGCACGCGCTTGCGGCAGAGCGCCTAGACGGTTCTCCCCTTGAACAGTTGCCGATTCAATACCGGGTCGCGGTTGGTGAAGAGCCCGTCGGCGGTGTCGGTCGTCAGGCAGCGTACGTACATTTCCAGTTTCGCGTCCATGTCATCGACGTGGTGCAGAATCAGGATTTCGGGAATCAACGGCAAGCGCGGCGAGCCCCACTCCGGCAAACTCAGATGCGTGATGATCATGTGTTCGAGCAATTGCAGCAATTCCGCGCTTAGTTCGGGAACCTCGCGGGCAGCTTCTCGCGCCAAATCGCGGGCGAGAAACAGGTGGCCGAATAACCGGCCCGACACCGTCTGTTGCGGCGGCGTGCCGTCGTCGAGTTCCACCACGCGACCGATGTCGTGCAGGATCGCGCCCGCCAAGAGCAGGTCGCGATTCAATGGCGGTTTCAATTCCGGATAATGGGCCCGATAGCGATCGGCCATCAGCAGGCAGTTCTTCGCGACTGAGAGTGTGTGTTCGAGCCAGCCCCCGCGAAACGGATGGAAATGGCGAATTGTGGCCGGCAATGCCTTAAGCCGCTCGGCGTGGCGATCCAAAAGCATCAAAACAAGCTTGCGCAGCGGCTCGTCCGAGATTTCCTTTTCGGCCAGACCATGCAGCTCCGCGAACATCGCGTCTGGATTGAACCGCGAACTAGCGACGAACTCGCCCGGGTCGAAACCATCCGGGCGGTCCGCATCGGTCGCCGCACGGATGTTTTTGATGTCCAGTTGCGGGCCGTAGCGTTCGTGCTCTCCAAAAGTCGCGCGGATCTTGAAGCACTGGCCTTCCTTCCATTCCTCGTCGCAGGATTTGAAATGCTCCCCATCGGCCCACACCATGTACGATGCGGTGCGCCCGGAATCGCGAAACCGGCAGTTGAAATACGGCTTGCCGTCGCGCGTGGCGCTGCGCGTGCGTTCGGCCAGCATGGCGAAGAAATCCGCCGTTTGCCCGTGTTTCATCTCGTGAAGTCGTGCGACCGAAGGCTTGGCTCGAGACATGATGGTGCTCATTTCACAGTTGGACGCCGCATCATTCTTGGCCGGCCTTGGCTTGGAGTCGTTTCAACAATTGTATTTGACCCGCATGGTAGATGTCGTGTGCGGCGATGCCTTCAATCAGGAATAGGTTCGTCACGCGGCTTCCGGCAGGAACAAAAGTCAATTGACCGGGCGACAGACCCGCGACCGTCTCGCGCAATTGGCGATGCTCGGCTTCCAGCAAGTCCAGGTAACCTTTCCAGGTCCTCTCATCAAGCGAATCGAGGATCGCGAACCAGTTGCTGCCTTTGAGCGGAAACGATCCGCGTTTGTCGCCGCGCAATCGCCGTCGCGCCGCGTATTTCCAGTAAGCGCAATGAACCGCAATCTCGGCGATGCAACGGCGGCCCGGCGCGGG
>JBGQCZ010000266.1:0-7058 GCA_041495645.1 Gemmataceae bacterium
CCCGACGGAGTCGCCGAGTTGGACAAGGCACTCGGCGCTATTTCCGACGCGGAATTCGCCCGCCGCTTCATCCCCGCGGCCCTGTCGAAGGCCGAGATCTATCCCGAAATCTGGGACGACCCGCTCGAAAGCCTGCTGGCCGAGTACAAGAGCTACTTTCAGGAAATGAAAGAACACGTGCATCGCGCCGCCCAAACCGGACAAGCACTGCTCGTCGCCATCACGTAGCCGAGGCGATCACTTCAAACGGCAACTTCTTGCGCCGCAGCATGCGAACCTGTTCGTCGCTGACGAGTTACTCGGTGCCGTGATCAATCCGCGAAACCGGGCCGGCGGCGACCAAGACCCGCCATACTTGGCCCCAATGCTCGCGCGGAATTCGAATTTTCACCATCGCCAAGCCTCACGTAATAATCCGATCATACACGATCACAAATCTGTCGGATATCCAATGAGGCAGCTTTAGGAACCGGCGAGCATCGGGTTCAATCCGCGAAGCGGAGCTTCGCCGCGGCGTGTCACGAAGCGGAAGGAGGATCAGTTCTGGAGCGTGAACCGGGGGACTTATGTCGCGCTAGGTAATCGTCCCGGGGAAGGTCGCAATTGGATCGAGGTCCACGGCCAGCGCGCTTCCGCGGAACGCGGCTTCAAAGAACTGAAGGCAATGGGCGCGACCCAGAATGGGTTGGTCGTGTAGCGCTTGCGAGAAAGCGATCCGCGCGGGCCAAGTTGCGATCTGAGTTCCATCGTTAAGCTGTAACCGCACGTCGCCATATCGAATGGGCCACCAGGTCCCACGCCAGCGGATACGCGCGCCGGGACTCTTTTCCGGCAGGAACGCGACACCCAAGCGCTGGGCGACGTGAAGCGGCATGAGACAATCATCGGCCCCTGTATCCAACAACGCATCATCGAGATCGTGAAATGTGCCCGATTGCGCATTGATGACGCGAACGGGAAGGAGCGGTCGCCAGTGAGCCGTGGCATTGACGGGAAGTGTTGCCGGGACTGCTCCACGAAGCGGGACCGGAACATACGGAAAGCGCAGACTCATTGGGCGTTTGGCTCACTCGACTGGACGCTTTCGAGCTTGCTTCCTGCCAGTCCCATTTCGCTATCGGCATCGAGAGTAGTCGAACCAAAGACCACTTGATCTTGGGCAATCCCCATTTCATCGAGTTGGCGGAGAAGACCGTTGAAATCGGGATCGGAAGCATGAATGACAAGTCCGTCCCAACTCATCGCGTAATGCCGATTCGCGTGCCGGAGCCATTCCTGAGCGGGGAAGTTCGGCCGATTCCGGAGAAAGATGCGCATGCGCTCCTTGTCGTCGTTCGGCGGCCGTGGATAGCCAATGTTCGCCCGCGTCTGAGTTTGCGACATGTCCCATCTCTCAGCTTGGAACTTTCCTCTACGTTATCAGAAATATCTTCGATCTCAAAGCCCGTCCCCGGAGATCGAGGCGGGGCTGCGACGCGCGGTCAAAGACGATTGTGGCAGATGACGAGGTTCCGGCGGGCTCACTCAATGTCGATCGGGTAACTTACCATCCAAATGTCGAGTTGATCGAGCCGCTTTTTCCAGCGTGCCTTGAACGCTTTCATCCACTTGCGGTTTTTCGTCGTGTCCGGGATATCGACGACGAGAAGGGCCAATTCGTCGCGGTACAATGTATCGTCGTGCCGCCACTGCCCCTCGGCAGCCTCTTTGTAAAAGGTCACGGCCGTAAACTGCTGGACCATTTCATTGACGGCTTCACCGAGCAATTCCTCGGGAACATCTTCGCCATTATTGAACCGCACCGGAAGCAGCACTTCGTAACGCCGCGACTTGCTTTTCATACGACGCCTTTCCGTGCACGGTGAACGAAATGCCCTTGTCCGCAAGTGCCCCAAGCGCCGCTTCAGGCACGAGGTGCTCGCCGTTCTTCAAAACCTTGCCGGAGAATCGACCCAAGAGGAATCCGAGGGCCTTCTTTTGGGTCTCGGCGTCAGGGAAAGTGATGACAATCATTACAACGGTCCTTTCGACACGTGAACATCGACTATCTTATCCCGTGCCGCCCGAAATTGGAACGGGCATCTGCTTAGAACGCCGGCGGGTCGGGATGTCTGGTGGATTTCCGGATGCTATCGTGACCATCATTGCAGAGGCGCCGACGCGTCAGGCATATGGGAACACCGGGATGGCTGTTGCCGCCGTTACGCCGCGAGTGCGGACCATCGCGATCTGCGACGATGTGATTGCGAGTCTGACGGAAGAAGGAGTTTTCACCCTTGAAGGAGTCCGACAGCGTCAAACGGCCGCGGTATTTCCCTGGCGTTCGAGCTTGAATGTGTTCTTGCTGCTGTCCAGCGCACGGAAAGGCCGGTACTCTGGTAAAATACTCGTGGTCAGCGATCAAACTGATCGACGTGTCCGTTATGTCAAGTTCGTGGCAAGGATTCATGAAGACAATGAAATACTGCCGTTGCAAGTTGAAATTGGCGATTGTGAGTTTCCGGAGGCCGGCCGTTATGACTTTGAAGTGTATTTCACCGGACCCAACGGCGGCGAGGCACTGAAAGGTGAACATCCGTTTGAAGTGACCTTGCGCGAGGAGTGAGCAATGACAAAGAAACCGTTCGTGCCCGCTAGGATTGCCCCTTTGCAACGAATTGTGGCCGAACCGATCACTGATCCAGTCGAGCTGGCTGCCATCGACAAAATGCGCAAGCGGTTGAAGCAAAAGCAACGGATTCAGGAAGCCGCGACATCGCGCAACGGCGGAAGAACAAACACATCGAGACCCGCGTCAAGAAAAAAGGCCTAGTGGCGCGCGATAAGAAATTGCGGCAAAGGGGCGCCGTATGGCACAAGTGAAGACTGTTACCGATTGGATGGCGGAACGCGGCATCGATTTGGCGCGCCTGATCGACGCATCTGGACTGGAAAACCGGGTAGTGAAGGCGATTGTCGAAGCCCGTTACACCGCCAGCCCGGAGCAGCGGCGGCTTTTATCGGCCGCCCTCGGTGTTGATCCGGAACAAATTGCCTGGGGACATGTTGCCCAAGTCGAGCACATTTACGGCCACGGTCCGCAGTTTGGCCGCAGCCCGTGACGTAGGAGTGGATGATGACCGGTCCTCAAACCATCGTTCAACTGTGCACCGAGCGCGGGCTCGACGCCCGCCAATTGGCCGACGGCGCCGGCGTGGACGAGCAGCACGTCGCGGCCATCCTGATGGGCCGCTGGACCCCCAGCCCCGACGAACGCGACCGCATCGCCATCTACTTCGGCCTCACCCGCGACCAAATCGCCTGGGGCCACACGACGCCCGTCCAACACCTCTACGGCTCCGGCCCGGCGTGATTTTCGCATTTATCGCGCCGCACCATTGCCCGAGGCCGGGAATTGTCTTATCTTTACTCCCAAGTGGGTGAGTATCTTATCCAGAGTGGCTGAGGGACAGGCCCTTAGAAGCCACAGCAACCGGTTCGGCGCGTTTGACGCGGCGAATGCTGGTGCTAAATCCTTCCCGGCGACGGGAAAGATAAGATCGGTGACACCACACACCTTGTCTTATCTCGACGCATGCGATTTTCGCATCGTTGCCAATCCTGGACGATACCTCACGAACGGACCAGTGCCTGTGGGCACGTTTTCGGAGGTTGTCGTGAACCCGGAATACGCTCGCGGATTGAAGTGCCGCGTGTGCGGCAAGCAATATCCCAAGCAACCGCTCAATTTCTGCGTCGATGATTTCGGCCCGCTCGAAATCGAATACGACTACGAAGCGATCGCCAAAGCGGTGAGCCGCAAAACGATCGAGGCACGGCCGCGCAATATGTGGCGCTACCACGAGTTTCTACCGCTCGACGGCGAACCAACCGTCGGCGCACAGGTCGGCGGGACGCCGTTGATTCGAGCGGATCGACTGGCCGCGGAACTGGGAGTCGAGACGCTGTGGATCAAAAACGACGCGGTCAATTTCCCGACGCTGTCGTTCAAGGACCGAGTCGTGGCCGTCGCGCTGTCGAAGGCCCGCGAGTTTGGATTTACAACGGTTGGTTGCGCTTCGACTGGAAACCTGGCAAACAGCGTGGCGGCCAACGCCGCCGCCTCCGGGCTGGAAGCATACATTCTGGTCCCGTCGGATTTGGAGCGAACCAAGATCCTCGGAACGAGCATTTACGGGCCGAAGTTGGTGCTCGTTCAGGGCACTTATGACGAAGTGAATCGTCTTTGTTCGCAAATTGCTTTGAAGTTCCACATGGGCTTCGTGAATGTGAATTTGCGGCCGTATTATGCCGAGGGATCGAAGACGTTCGGTTACGAAATCGCCGAGGATTTAGGCTGGCGCGTGCCACGGCACGTGGTGTGTCCGATGGCGGGCGGCAGTCTGATCGGCAAGATTCACAAGGCATTCCAGGAGATGAAGAAAGTCGGCCTCGTTGACGATGCGACTTGCTCGATGTACGGCGCTCAAGCAACCGGTTGCAATCCGATCACGGACGCGGTCAAGAGCGGACGCGAGCGGCACAAGCCCATTCGCAAGCCCAACACGATTTGCAAATCGCTGGCGATCGGCGATCCGGCCGACGGTTATTTCGCGGCCAAGTTGATTCGCGACAGCGGCGGATGGGCCGAGGACGTGAGCGATCCCGAAATCAGCGAAGCGATGCATCTGCTCGGCAAGACCGAAGGAATCTTCGCGGAGACCGCTGGCGGCGTGACCGTGGCGGTGACGCGAAAGCTCTTGGAGCAGGGCAAGTTGCCGCGCGACGAAGAAATCGTCCTGTGCATCACCGGCAACGGTTTAAAGACGCAAGAAGCGGTCGCGGGCGAACTGGAAGAACCGGTCACGATCAAACCGACGTTGGAAGCATTCGAGCCGTTGGTGGGTGAGGCAGTGTTGGCTTGATGACACAAAGGGCTTCCTCGCTTACGCGTCGGGCTCCGATTTCGGAGCCCGACGCGTGAGCGAGGGAAATGGAGTGGATATGGCGATCAAGATTCAGGTTCCGACGCCGTTGCGGGAACATACGCAGGGCAAGACGACGGTCGAAACGAGCGGGACGACGGTGCAGGCGGCGTTGAATGACCTATGCGAGAAGTTTCCGACGCTATCGGCGAAGATCTTCGATAAGGGCGAGGTGAAGCCATTCTTGAATATCTATTTGAATGACGAGGACATTCGCTATCTCGACAGCCTGGCGACGGCCGTCAAGGACGGCGACGAACTGAGCATCATTCCCGCGGTCGCCGGCGGGTGAGCAACATCATGACACCCGATCCGTCGTTAGAACGATATTCCCGGCAGATGCGCTTCCCCGGCGTGGGCACTGAAGGACAGCTACGCCTTCGCAACAGCCGGGTGACCTTGTGCGGTTGCGGGGCGCTCGGCACGGTGCTGGCGAACGCCTTGGTGCGAGCGGGCGTCGGCTTCCTGCGTATTATCGACCGCGATTTCATCGAAACGCACAACTTGCAACGTCAGGTGTTGTTTGACGAAGCGGACGTGACGGCGAATTTGCCCAAAGCGGAAGCGGCCACGCGTAAGCTGCGGCTGATCAATTCGGAAGTGACGATTGAGCCGGTCGTCGCCGACATTGACCGCACCAACATCATCGACTTGGTGAAGGATGCCGATCTGATCTTGGACGGGACGGACAACTTCGAAGTGCGGTACCTGATCAACGACGCGGCCGTGAAGCTCGGCAAGCCGTGGGTTTACGGCGGCTGCATCGGCAGTCATGGTCAAACCATGACGATCCTTCCCGGCGATACGCCGTGTCTGCGCTGCGTGATTCCAGCCGGCCCCGCACCGGGTGAGGGCGCAACCTGCGAGACCGCCGGCGTGCTAGGGCCAACTGTGAACATCGTAGCGAGCTACCAGGCCACCGAGGCGATCAAGATCCTCACTGGCCATAAAGAAGCCATCAATCGTGACTTGCTTTACTTGGACGTTTGGGAGAATGTGTTCAAGAAGTTCTCGATCGCGAAGCTGCGCGAACGCGGAAATTGCGTTTGTTGTCAGCAAGGCAAATTCGAATGGCTCGAAGGCCAGCACGGCTCGCAGACGACAAGCTTGTGCGGGCGCAATGCGGTGCAGGTATCCCACCGCGTGGCGGGCAAGCTTGATTTCGACGGCATCGCGAGGCAACTCGGCACGCTAGGGCAAGTATCGTTCAACCGCTTCATGCTGAAATTCCAGGTCGAGGAATACGAATTCACCGTGTTCCCCGACGGCCGGGCGATCATCAAAGGCACCAACGACGCCGACAAAGCCCGCACTCTGTATGCCAAGTACATTGGGCACTGAACAAGCGAGGTACTCTCCGATGTCCGCATCAAAACTGTTCGACCTCAGCGGCAAAGTGGCCTTTGTGACCGGCGGCAGCAAAGGGCTTGGCTTGGCGATGGCCCGCGGGCTGGCGGAGGCCGGCGCCGACATCATCATTTCCAGCCGCCACGAAGACGAATTGCGCAAGGCCCTCGATCAAATTCTCACCGGCACTGGCCGGAAAGGCGCGTACTTCGTCGCCGACATGAGCAAACGCAATGAAGTCGAAACTCTGGCGAAATCGGCCTTAGCCAAGTTCGGCCGAATCGACATTTTGGTCAACAACGCCGGCACGAATTCGCCGCAAGCCATCGATCAAATCACGGATGAAACCTGGGACCGCGTCATGGAAATCAACATGAACTCGATCATGGCGCTGACGCGCGCCATTGTTCCGCAAATGAAACAGCGGAAATGGGGGAGGATCATTCACATCTCGTCAGTCATGGGCTTTGTTTCGAAGGAGAAGCGCAACATCTACTCTGTCACCAAGTCGGGTCTGATCGGTTTCGCCCGGGCTTCAGCCCTCGACCTGGGAGAGTTCGGCATCACGGTCAACTGCATCGCGCCTGGCCCGTTCCTGACCGACCTGCCGATGAACCTGTTGTCCGACAAAGAGAAGGCCGAATTCGCCCAAATGACGGCGATCAACCGCTGGGGCGATCCCAAGGAATTGATCGGGCCTGCCCTGCTGCTCGCCACCGACGCCGGCAGCTACATCACCGGCACGAC
>JBGQCZ010000267.1:0-7027 GCA_041495645.1 Gemmataceae bacterium
TAACCGAAAGTGGACGAGACGAAGGGGAACGACCATGTCGACCAGCGCCACGGTGCAGGATGCCAATCGCGAACTTGCCAGGCGAATCAACGAAGAAGCACTAACGAATCCCCGGTCGCCGTACGCGAACAAATTCGTCGGCATCGCCAATGGTCAGGTTGTTGTGGTTGCCGACGATTTGGACGCCATGGTCCGGCGGCTTCGACAAATCGAGCCGGATCCCAAGAAGACGTTCTGCGTCGAGGCGAGCCGCGATTACAGTGTGGTGGAAGAAATCTGGGGGCTGCATTGATTCCGCATGTGCAATGGCCGCTTCATCGAGGACGGCCGTGCGTGCGCGTGGTGCTCACCCTGTCGCCGAGCGGCCAACCCTTAACTCGAATCTTGCTAGCTGATACCGGCGCGGGTTCACGGAGAGCCCTGTTCGAACTCATCCTCGATGAGGACGACTGCCTGCTCTGCGACGGCAACCCGGATCGACCGATCGCGCTCGCTGGCGCCTATGTCGGTTCCTTCCCAACCTATGTTCTTCCCGTTCAACTTCCCGCCTTGGGATTCGACGAGAATATCCGCGCAGTCGGGGTCCCATCGGTTCCCGCCGGGTTTGATGGCATCGCTTGTTTTGGATTTCTGAACCGTTTCACCTACGGCAACTTTGCCAGTCCCGACGAGTTCGGCCTGGAATGTTGACGGCGAGCCAAGCATCGACCGCCGCTCACCCTGAACCATTTCAATCTCCTTGCTCATTCCCGTTTAGCCGCGAGGGGAGCTTGGCGACCCGAGCGCGGTTTGTTCCGGCGCTGGCGAGCCAAGAAGTTCTCATGTACGGCATTTCGGCCGAAAACTGCTTACCACGCAACCCCAAGTCGTATAATGACTTTCTTGCCGTCCGGCAACCAAAACTCGCACCAAGAATCTACACATGGCCAGCCCATCACAAGTGATCGAAGCGCTCACGCGCTGCATTGCTTCGCCGTCACTCGCAAGCGCTCGCGCTTTGGAGATCGCTCTGCGCCAATCCGGCTGTCAATCCAAGCTCTTCGGTCGTTTGAACCAGAAATCCTCAATTGACGCCGCTGCCGAGAGCGACCGAGGAGTCACAGAGCGGATCGCAAATGCATTCGATGCCTCACTAACTGCCGCGCGTCTTCTCGCGGGGCTTCCGCACAGTGACCCGACGTTGCGGCCCCGCGCTGCCGCACAGCGTTTTCTGAATCCGGATACCGAGAATTGTCTGTGGCGGCCGCAGAATGCAAACATCGATTTCGAGAAGCCAAGTATTCAATTCTGGTCTGACAATACTTGCGATTCGGTCCGGTTTCGGAAATACAAATCGCCTGAAGGGCTAATTACTGTTCTCGTGCAAGACACCTCGCTTGGGGTCGCGCGCACCAAGATGGGTGAGACGATTCTGAATCTCAACAGCGACGACAAACTAAAGACCTTTGAGGCGATTGGTCAGTTCGGGCACGGTGGCAGTAGCGCACTTGCTTTCTGCGAGCTCTGCCTAATCCTGACTGCACCCAGATTTGACGCAATTGCGGATGAGTTTTTTTGGACTTTGATCTTTCCGGAGGCTGAGGAGGGACCGTCCAAACAATCAGTCGTGCGCAAATGGTTTTGTTCTGGTGACGGACTGCCGCTGGTAGACACGAAAGGCACCCTACCAACGCTGGCATCTGCGTTCCCAGGCACGTCCGTCTGGCACTTCGGCTATGTCCGCGGTGACTGGCTCAAGACAGCAGCCGGAGCCCACCAGGATACGCCGGCCGCTCGTCTTGGACGGTTATTCTTCTCATACCCGCTCCCTTGTGAGATTCGCGGCGAGCTTGCACGTGGCGATACCCCGTCAGGTGCTCGCACCGTCAAGGGGGCGTATTACCGCCTCTTGGAAGAAAGAAGCGGTAAGAATCAGGTGGTCGAGTATCGAACAGGCGAAAAGTCCGAGACCTTACAGGTCGAGGGCGTTGACTATGGTCGGTTTAGCGTTTTTGTATTTGTCTTGTATGATCGGAAGTTGGTCCGGAACTACGTTGATAATCAGCATCCTGTAATAATCACTCTTAACGGCCAGAACCACGGCGAAATGACGGGCAAGCTCCTGAGCGATGCCAACTTTCCGGAACTAGCGAGCAGTTCGATCGTGGAAATCAGGCTCGATGGGCTTGATGAAGAGGCCCTTAGCAACATCGTTACCAATTCGCGTGAGCAACCCAAGAACTCACCATTTACGCGCGCCTTGATCGTGCGAGTGCGAGAGATTCTCGCCGAAGACGAATCGTTGCTTGAGATAGAGCAACGGCGGCAGGACGAGAAAGCGAAACAATCGAGTGAAGTGTTGAATCAGAAACTGACCCGATTCCTCGCAGCAATTCTTTCTGACGCGGCTGCTGAACCCGCGAGCGAGTCTGGCGGCGATGCGCCGGGAAAGAAACGAAAGCGTCGAAAAAAGCCACTACCGCGACCCGAGATTCCAGCGTCGGATCCACCGATCGTCTTCGAGATCTTGTACTCGACACCAGTCTTTATTCCGGAAGGATCGACCAAAATTGTCAAATTCAAGAGCGACGCTCGGCCACCCAAGTATTCCTTTCACGGGGACAATCCACGTTGCTTTGCGCGACTCGATGGATCGGCGGTACGATTTGCTCAAGTCTCGATTTCAGGCAAGGCCGACATCGATGGGCGCGGATACGGTTCGGTGTCATTGTCATGCATCGAGTCACCGAAGAATCCCATCCTGAGTGACGAGCAAGTTGGCCAACTCGAAATTAAACTGCAGACTTCGGACGGGCGAACGCTGACGTCGATCGTTGGAATTGGTGTCAGTCCGAAGCCAATGGAGCGCGAGCGAAAGCGCCGACAGTCCGTGCGTCCTGAGATCATTTTCTGCGCTCCCGATGGTTCTGATCGGGATTATTTGGCCTCGTTGCTTAGTGAAGATCGCATCGTTCCATTTAGCGCATATCTCGAAAAATATCGGGATGCCCTATCTGTCGCAGAAACGCATTGCGCATACTGGGGCGAAGCAGCGGAGCGCGCAGGTGAAAGTTGGCTTATCGTCGAGATCAATGCGGCTCATCCGCGACTGGTATCCCTGATGAGAAATTGTGCCACGGCCGAAGAGCGAATGGCTCAGAAGGAGAGAATTGTTGAAGATATCGTCCTCGATTGTTATCAACACACGTTCCGACTGGATGACGTTCCTGAGGTCGTGCACGAGCAAGTTATTACTCAGCCAGACAACGAGGGACGCGCCGCAGAAATCTGCCTGAATTTTGACAAGGCCATCCGAATCGCGTCGCTCGCATCCAAGCTTGAGACCGCCTAAACTCCTAGCCGATTTCGACAAGCGGCTGGGCTTCGCCGGGCTTGCGGATCCCGCGATCCACTGCGAGTTGCTCTTTGGCCGCCTGAAGACAAAGTATTAGGTCATCAACGTTTGCCCAGCTAACGCGTATTTGAGTTTCGTTCCCTAGCCCGTCGATTTGAACCAATCTCACGCTGTCATCTGCGACGTCGATGTCGATTTTGTCCTGGGCTGCAATTTCCCAACTCATGGCGACTCCTTCGATTGGTAACGTAAGGATTTGCTACGCTTGGCTCCGAAGTTCTTGGGTTACGGTTTCGTCGGCCTCATCTTTGCATTTTTCCAGCCACTGGATGATTTGTTGAACATCATGTGCGCAAAAATAAACCAGTTGGTTTTCGCCCATCTGCTCCTGCGCGATCGCGATCATGTTGTCATCGGTTACGTACACCTCGGTGCGCGGTCGCATCGGCAACTCTTGCTTCATTGTTGGTCTCCACGAAAAGAGCGTTGAGCCGGGGTGGATAGTTTCGCTCTCGGCACCACAAGCGGCAAGAGCGGTTTTCAATTCTGCGCGGGCCAACACTGGCTATCCCATCAGCGGCTACAGTCGATTGCGGCCGGAATGGGAAGGACTCAAGGCGTGGTTCGGTGACGGCTCGGAAGCGTGGCGGCAACTGGCTGGATTCGGAGCGGGGCCGGAAGCCCGGTCACCCGACTGGCTGATGCCGCTCAGACAAATCCGCAAGATGTTTGCCCAGGGCTGCCAGCAATTTGTCGTCTTCGAGGTCCCACAAGGTTTCGTCCCAGGGGCCGGCGGCGAGGAACGCCAGATTGGCCACGAATTGGCCGAAACGCACGTCCGGGGCCAGTTCGCTGACCCGCTCAAGTTTTCGCAGGATTTCCGCCCGTGTGGGATCGAGTCCCCTACGCGCAATTCACGCGGATCGACATCGAGAAACGCTTGGCATTAAGTCCAGCATATCACCGCCGGGCCGATCTCGAGAATAGGATGCTGTCGAATGTGGCGCTGGCCGATTCATCTTCAATCCGCATTGCTCAAATCGGGCGGGCTGGCCGCGAAGCGTGGCGGCAAATGGCGGTTATCGGAGCGGGGGCGCGAGCATCTGGTCACCCGCGCTCCGCTCCGAGGACTCCGCGTCGCGGTTAAACTGCGCGGCCGCACCGATGAGTACAAACTTCGGGACCCCCTGGTCACGTCGCGAAGGCGTCCACGGCTTCATCCTGTTGCTGCTGAAGGATCGGCACTTTGACGTCGGAAACCACGTCGTTGATTACGGACAGCGGCGTCAGTTTTCTCAAGCGGCTTTCGGGCTTGAGGATGACGCGGTGGCCCAACACGTGCAGACACATGCGTTTCACGTCGTCCGGAAGAACGAAGTCCCGGCCCTGAACGGCGGCCCACGCCTGCGCCGTTCGAAACAAAGCGATGCTCGCACGTGGGCTGCCGCCCAGCGCAATCTCGTCGTGCTCGCGGGTGCCGTGCACGATCTCGAGAATGTACTTGCGAATCTTGTCGTCGACGTGAATCTGGCGAATCGCTTCCTGCACGTTGAGCACGTCTTGGGCCGACACCACGGGACCGATTTCGTCGATCGGATGTCCTTTTTGCAGGCGGGCGAGCATCTTCGCCTCGTCATCCAAACTGGGATAACCGAGCGTGAGACGCACGAGGAAGCGATCGAGCTGCGCTTCGGGCAATGGAAACGTGCCTTCGTGATCGATGGGATTTTGCGTGGCGATGACCATGAATGGCGGCTTGAGGACATAGCCTTGTCCGTCCACGGTGACGCGCCGCTCGCCCATCGCTTCGAGCAGCGCCGACTGCGTTCGCGGGGTGGCCCGGTTGATTTCATCGGCGAGCACCGTTTGGGCGAAGATCGGGCCGGGACGAAACTCGAACTCCGTCGTCTTCTGATTGAAAACCGATACGCCCGTCACGTCGCTCGGGAGCAAATCGGGTGTGCATTGCAATCGCTTGAAGGTGCAGCCGACGCTCTTGGCTAGCGCTCGGGCCAGCATGGTCTTGGCCACTCCCGGCACGTCTTCGAGCAGAATGTGGCCTTCGCAAAAATAAGCGGTGAGCGCCAGGAGGATTTGCTGCCGCTTGCCGACGATCACTTTTTCCATGTTGGCGACGATCTTCGTTGTCAGCGCCTGCACGTTGACCGCTTCGTTGCTCACGGGCCGAACCTCGTGGATTTGAACCGATGATGGGATACGAAAATGCCCAGCCGATACAACCGGCTGGGCATCTTCACTGCGGGGCAAATTTCGTACTCACCTCATGGTGAGTCTCGACCCTACCCGACTGACAACTGGCACTGGTCATTTCCCGCCCTTGATGTTGCCGAGCAGGCTCTTGACCTCGCTGCGGTATTTCTCGGGCACTTTGTCGAGGTTGTCGGCGGTGACTTTCTTGTTGCCGTCAACGATCGTCGCGGACTCCAGCACGGCTTTGCCTTCCTCGAGCTTGCCGGTCAACGAAATGCTCAAGCCATCGTCGTGGGAATTGATGGTGAAGCGGTCGTTGCTGACGGAAATGGACATGGTCTTGTTCGCGCCCGCGGCGCCCGGGACGGGGACGGGTATGGGAATCGCCTGCGGCGGAATAGGCGGTATCGGAAGTTCGTCAATCTGAATGCCGTTTGGCCCCAACTGAATTCGCGGACCGAACCCGCCCAAACCGCCGAACGGGCTCTCGTCTTCCGGCTTGGCTTCCGGCAGGGTCAGGCCCTTCACAGTTTCGCGCTTGCCTTTGCGCAGCACCACGGCGTCGACGGCCGTATTTGCTTTGATGCCCGAAAGTTGCTTGCGGAATTCCTGCGGATTGCTGGAGACCGCTTTCCCGTTGATTTCCAGGAGAATATCGTTGGCCTTCAGGCCGGCCTTAGCGGCTGCCGAGTCCGCTTTGATTTCCGCGAGCACCAGACCCTGGTCTTTCGGCAGATCGAGTTGTTCGACCAATGCGGCTTGCGGTTTCTCGATCATCGCGCCCAAACGGCCACTGCCCGAGTGATTCGGAGCAAACAGGCCGCCGTTGGGAAACACCATGGCGCCGCCTCGGCCAAAATTATTATTGCCGCCGAGCCCGCCGGGCATGAAGCCGCCGACGCCGCCCGCCCCGCCGAGACCTCCGAACCCGCCCTGCTGGATGCGCTTTTGCATTTCCTCGATCATCTTTTTCAGCTGCGCGTCCTGCTGCTGAAAGCGCTTCTGCATCTCGTCCATCAGTTTCTGCATCATCTTGTCTAGCTCTTCGGGGTTGTCGACCGCTCCCGGTTTGCGCTGTTTGAGCGGGATATCGTCGCCGCCCTTTTTCGGTTCGTCCGCTTTGGGCGCGTCTTTCGTGTCGTCACGTGGACCCGCCTCGGCCAGCGTCACGCGCGACAAGCCGACGCCCGAGAGAAGGATCGCCAATCCAAGAAACGCACCGGCCGTCAGCAACGACCAGGGCCGCGAGCAGACGCCGTCCACCCGCCGATTCGCATTCAGCAACATGGTTACTCTCCGAAATAGGTCTGAGGAATTACCAATCACTCCGGCAAGGGCCGCCGACTTTCGGACCGGCCGCGCCGAACGAGACAAATCAACCAAGAACGCCGCGTAGTCTTCAGCGCGGCACAGCCCCGCTGCCGCCGCGTCCGCCACATACTCCTGACACAACCGCACCTGCCGCCGCAGCCACCAGAACCA
>JBGQCZ010000268.1:0-7010 GCA_041495645.1 Gemmataceae bacterium
ATCTCCTGAATTAGACAGGAGTTGCCGCCTACCGACGATGCCCTCAAACAAATTGTTGTTTTTGTTGCTTTTTGCAGTGGTGGTGGTGTGGTAACGGCCGGCATCAGCGGCTGGGTTGGGCGCCGGATGAGTCCGACCGCGGACGAGCCGGGACACAATCCGTGCGGTTTGCATCATCCAGAAATTCGGGATCGTCGCCGTCATGAGTGATTTCTCATCGAAAGGTGCGAGCCGCAAGCGCTCGGCTCGCGGGCCATTATAATATACACCAGTATATAATGGTTAGGCTTTGCACAATAACCCCTTCGAGCCTTAACCTGCGGCAGATGGGCAGCTACCCAATTAACGCTGCACTCCCAGATTCCGGGTCAAAGAGGGTTATTGTGCAAAGCCATAATGGTTAGCAACCTGCGCAGGCTAAAGCCTGCGGCTACAAGCGATTGCTACAAGCGATTGCTACAAGCGATTGCGTCTTTTTCTGTACCCGCAGGCTTTAGCCTGCGCGGGCCGCGGCGCTAACCTATCGCGCGCCGAAAAGAGATCGCAGGCTGAAGCCTGCGGCTACAACAAAAGTGCGCCGCCGTTTGGTCATGGGGCCATAATCCTGAGAGTCGAGTGACCGAGGCAGCGGAGACCGATGATGATCGCCATCCAACGAACGGCCGCCGAGATTCGCCGCTGGGCGGGCCAGGACTCCGGGAACACAGTGCGCGATGATGCCTTGCTGCGGCGCTTCGCCAAATCGCGCGACGAGGCCGCGTTCGCCGAACTCGTCCGCCGTCATGGCTCGCTCGTGCTGGGCGTCGGCCGGCGCGTGCTGGGCGATCATCAAGCGGCAGAAGACATTCTCCAGGCTACATTCCTCTTGTTGGCTCGCAAATCGAAGATCATCGCCTGGCAACGCACCGTCGCGCCGTGGCTGTACTCCGTCGCCTTTCGGCTCGCGCGCACCGCGCGACGCCGACGACGGTATCAAGAACCGCTCCAGGAACCGCAACCGCTGCCCGCATCCGAAACCGACCCGGCCAAACCATTGCTATGGCAGGAAGTTCGCGCCGCATTGGACGAAGAACTCGCTCGGCTCTCCGAACCAATTCGCGCCCCGTTGGTGCTTTGCTATCTGCAAGGCCGCACGCGCGACGAAGCCGCGAATGCGCTCGGCTGGACGCTCGCAACGTTGAAACGCCGGTTGGAACGCGGCCGCAACCTGTTGCGTGCACGCCTGACCCGCCGCGGCCTGGCCCTGTCGGCCATCGGCGGGGCAATGCTTCTCGATGGGCCTGCGCTGTCCGCCGAGTTCGCCCAGAACATTATTCAACAAATCAACACTGGAATTTTGCCCGCATCGGTAGCGGCGCTGCTCGAAGGGCAGCGCTTCGCGCCGTGGAAGAAGCTCGCTTTCGCGATCGCGATGCTATTCACCGCCGGGCTCGGCGCCGGTTGGTTTTCCAGCCACACGCCCGTAACCGCTGAGCCACCCACCGCGGACAAGCCTGAGAACAAGGCAACGATTGCGACCGACACACTCGGCGACCCGCTCCCCGATGGCGCCGTCGCACGACTGGGCACGACGCGATTGCGGCCGGGGCAATCGATTCAAGGCATTGCCATCTCACCCGACGGCAAACAACTCGCGACCTGGGCCAAGGCCTGGGGCACAGGCGGAAGCGATCGATTGATTTTCTCCGACACGGCAACCGGGCGACAGATCAAGTCGATCTCGCTGCCACCGTGCATCTTGCATACCATTCGCTGGCTCGCGGACGGCCGCGGCCTGGCCCTCGCCAAAATCGGTCAAAGCGATGATTTCCTTTGGGAATTCACGGACGCGAACGCATCGCTGCCGATCAAGGAGAACGCCAGACTGAACAGCATGACCTCTGGGGACGTGTACGGCGCGGCCATTTCACCCGACGGCCGCTGGCTGGCCACTGGGGGCTTATCGCTCGACGGCGGCGATCAACCGATTCGGCTTTGGGAGGTGCAGCCAAATTCGCAGTTGGCGAGCCTCAAGTCGCGCGAGCTGGGACGCCAGTCCGGTCACGGCATGTTTGTCCTTTTCAGCGCCGACAGCAAGCGCGTCTTCGCGCTGAGCCGCGGTCAGGAACCCTCCAAACCTGGCGCACCGCTGGCAGCGCCCCCGCCAGGGCTTGTAGCGCCCGCCGCCGGGCCTTTGGTGCCCGGCAAGTTGGCTGATCGCGCCAAACTGGTCGTTTATGATGTGGAAACCGGCAAGCGTCTCAACGAATTCGATGTGCCCCCGTCGATGGAGTACATGAAAAGCACGATGCCCGCCCCGAAGCGCATGGCGCTCAGCCCGAACGGCAAGACGCTCTGGATCGGTGATGAAAAAGGCGTTGTACATGCTCTCGACTGGGCTGCGGGCAAGGAATTGCATTCATTCGCGGTGCCGCCCGGCAAATCGAGGCCCTTTCGGACCGACGGCATCAGCGTGCTGCTCCCGAACCCGGACGGTCAAACGATTTACATCGGCGATGCGAGCAACAGTTTGACCATTCGCGACGCCAAAACCGGTCAGGTTCGCGCGACTGTTCGCGACGATTTGACATCCTTCGGGCATCTGATCCTTTCGCCCGACGGAACGCGGCTCGCCGCTGCCGACGTTAATGTCGCGGGGCAGGTTCGCGTGATCGACGCCAAGAACGGCAAGGACCTGTTAGCGTTACCGGGCCACGGCAACATGCTCACCGGTTTGAACATTTTGCCCGACGGCACGGCCATGACCGCCGGACTCGACCGCACCGTGCGCTGGTGGGACCTGGAGACAGGCCGCGAGTTGAAACAGCAGTCGATCGACATGCTTCGATATTGGCTGGTGTCATCGGCTTTCACGAGCGACGGGCGCGGACTCTTCGGCCTGCACGACGATCATGTGATTCATGTCGATCTCCCAACCGGCAAGCGAACGCAAGTCACCAAGGAGCCGATCAAGCCGGTCAGTCTTATTCATGGCGTCTCCGGTTCTACAGCATTCGTGAACACGGCGGACCGCAAGGTTCAGCAATGGGACGCGAAAACCGGAGCGGTGCGGCAGACCTTTGATCCGCCTCCGGAACAAAATGGCCATCCCAATCACATCGTGCGAACGATGATGTCGCCGGATGAGAAACAGGTCGCGATCATTTCGACGGGCACATTTTCGGCCGGCCCGTCCACCTGGTACACTTCCGGCCAGATCAGCCTCTACGACGCGAAAACCGGCGAACTACGCCGATTTTGGCAGACCGGCGAGGCGTCATGGGAGTGCGCCGAGTATTCACCAGATGGGAAGTTCCTGATCGTCAGCGGTTACCCGATTCCGAACCGATTGCCGGGCGCACCCAGCGATTCCAACATGCCAATTTCGGCGATGTCTGGCCTCATGTTGCTCGATGCCGTTACCGGCGATCCCATTCGCACTTACGAACCGGCAGTCAAATCATCGTACGGTTACCATCGCGTTGTCACCGTCGCGATTTCACCGAATAATCATCTTCTTACGGCCGCGCAAAACGACGGCTCCATTGCGGTCTACGAACTTGCCACCGGAAACTTGTGCCGCTTGTTCGGCGGGCATCGCAATGAAGTCTCACAAATGGCATTCACGGCGGACGGCCGGCGATTGGTTTCCGTGAGCCGCGACTTCACCGGTCTGGTTTGGGATGTGACCTTCGCGTCGCTGGCAAAGCCCTCCGAGGCCGAGCGCGCCCAACTTTGGATCGACGCCGCCAAGCCCGAATGGCTGCTGGCCGGTCCGGCCCTCGCGGCGTTGGCCGAAAAGCCCGGCGATCTTTTGGCCCTGGTTCGCGAACATCTAAAACCCGCCGACAAGCCCGACGTGGATCGCGAGTCCATCGCCAAGTCTGTTGAACAACTCGACGACCAGTTATTCGCCGTGCGAGAACGAGCAAGCGCTGCGCTGGGCCGATTAGGCCGCGAAGCCCTGCCGTTGCTTCAAGAGCACCTGAGCGACGCAAAGACGGGCGAACGGCGGGCGCGACTGCAAAAGATAGTCGATCGCATCAGATTGATGCCCATTCCGTCAGACCATCTGCGGCAGATGCGCATGCTGGCCGTGCTCGAACAGACGAAATCGGCGGCGGCAAGAGAAGAATTGAAGCGCTTGGCGGGCGGGCATGCGGACGCGAGCCTAACGCGCGAAGCGAAAGCGGCACTTGACCGAGCAAGAAAGAAATAGAACGCGGATGACGCTGATAACGCGGATTTGCGCGGATCAGAATCACTAATGTCGCCTGTATTGTGTCATTTGAACTTTGGATTCAAATGTGGTTTTCGGCTGTTTGCGAATACCTTGCGGCGAAATTCTGGCTTCGGCCCAAAATTTAATACCAACCCGACCTCCTTGTCCGTTGCTTTCAAATAATTCACCACTTGTGCCTCGTGTGCCGAATCGATAGCTTCGGCGGCTTTCCCTTCCAGAATCACCAGATCGTCTACCAACAGGTCGGCGAAATACTCGCCAACATGAACTCCCTCAAAATAGACCTTGATCGGCACCTGTTGCTGGACTTTGTGTCCCATCTTTTCCAGGGCTACTACCATTGAGTTCTCGTAGACTTTTTCCAAGAAACCATAACCGAGCGTGTTGTAAACGTGATAAAACGCCTTGATGATGTGGTCGGTCAAGTCGCTGTGAAGCAGCGTCTGAGAATCCATGTCAACTCCTGTGGGTGTAAGAATTGAAGGTTTTTTCTGATCCGCGCCAATCCGCGTGATCAGCGTCATCCGCGTTCTATTCGAATTGAGTCATCCCAGCAATTCTTCGCGTACTTTGCCCTCGCCCGCGATGGGTACGGGTTTGCCTTGCAGATCGGGCACGGTGGTATGGGCGTCGATGCCCAGCAGATGAAATGTCGTCGCCAAGATGTCTTTCGGGGAAATGGGAGTGTCTTTCACTTCGCCGGCGTGTTTATCCGTCGCGCCGACGACTTTGCCACGCGGAGCTCCGCCGCCGGCCATGACGATCGAATAGGCTCGCGACCAATGATGGCGGCCACAGCCTTTTGGCTTCGGGTCGATCTTCGGCGTGCGGCCGTGTTCGCTCATCCATAAGACCAACGTCGAATCGAGCAGTCCGCGCTGCTCCAGGTCGCGGATGAGGGCCGGGTAGGCGCGATTGAAACCGGGCAGCAGGTATTCCTTCAAACGCGGATAGTGATTGTTGTGCGTGTCCCAACCGCAATTGCCGAACTGGCCGAAACCGTCCCAAAATACCGTCACGAACCTGCACCCGGCCTCGATCAAACGCCGGGCGGCCAGACACGATTGGCCGAACAGCGTGTCGCCGTAACGCTCGCGCAGCGCCTGCGGTTCTCGGGCCACGTCCAGCGCCGCTCGCATTTTGCCGGATGCAAGCAATGTGTAAGCAACGTTGCGATGCTTGTCGAAGCCGGCTTGCATTGCTGGTGAATCAAGGCTGACCCGCGCGGAATCGAATTGGTCCAGCAGCGAGCGCCGCACATTCAATCGATTCATCGGCAAGTCACCCGGCAATTCGCCGAGCGTCGAGAGCTTGAAGCGGCCCGAGAACGTCGTGCGGGCATACGGGTCGTGAAAGTCTTTGGTTTGGCCATCGGTATAGTGCGGGGCGATCTTGGTGCCCTGGCCGTCGAAGTCGGTCCACACGGGGTCGTAGCCCTGGCCAAGGAACGCGGCGTAGGGCCCGGCATCGACTTTCAGGTCGGTCTTGGAATTCAAGAGCCAGGGTAAACCGATGTTTCGCGGCACCGGCGGAATCGCACCGCTAGCCTTCTTCTCTTCCAGATAATCCACGACCGAACCGATGAACGGCCAATGCCGCGAATCGCGCGGCCGGGTTTCGAGATCCGGCGTGTAAGTCGGAATCCCGCTCACGGCATAAGCGACGCCGTGCTCCGGATAGGGATGCGTGATCGAGCGCACGATGCAGAGGCGATCGGCCATCGCCGCGATCTCTGGAATTCCCTCGCCGAAACGCACTCCGGGCACGCAGGTGGGGATCGATTTCATTTCGCCTTGAATCTCAGCCGGCGCGTCGGGCTTGGGATCGAAGGTCTCGTGTTGCGGAGGGGAACCGTAGGGGAAGAGCAGGATGCAGGCTTTCGCTTTGCCAAACGCCGAATCGATTGGCGATGCCGCTTGCGTTTCGCGCACGCGCAGAAAATCGGCGATTCCAAGCCCAAACGCACCCAGCCCGCCCAAATGCAGCAACTCGCGGCGGGTGAGCCCGTCGCAAAGCCGAGTCGGCGTGCCGAGAATGCGAAGCATAGTGGAAGTCTAACCGCGAAACGCGAAGAAGGCACGAAAAAAAAAGCCGGAATAGAACGCGGATGACGCGGATGGCGCGGATTTGCGCTGATCAGATTATCTGTTTGTGATCCGCGCAAATCCGCGTCATCCGCGTTCTATTGCATTTTGATAGATTCGATGAGGGGGGAATTGGGTTGTGCGGATGTCGATGAAGGAATTCGGGCGGATGGTGCGGCGCGTGATGGAGACGCTGCCGCCGGAGTTCGAGCCGTATTTGCACAACGTGGTCGTTGACGTCGCCGAGGAGCCGAACGACGAACTTCTCCGCAGCGCCGGCTTTACCGAAGAGGAGATCGAAGCCGGCGACTCGCTGCTCGGATTGTTCGAACCGCTCGAACTGCCCAGCGCCTTCGCCAGCGATGCCGTGGACGCGAGCGACATCCAACATCGGCTTTGGATCTTCCGGAACCCGCATGAAGAAGAGTTTCCCGATCCGAAACGGTTGCGGACGGAAATTCGCAAGACCGTGATTCACGAACTGGCGCACCATTTCGGTTGGAGCGATCGGGACTTGGAGAAGTTCGACGACAACCCCGATCCGTTCGGGGACGAATAGGTTCGCCTCATGGTTGGAGGCTCGGGGCCATCGGTGCTTGCGGGGCATCCTTCGGCCGGAACCAAATGCGCCATTCCTTTTGGTCCACATAACTTGTGGTCTGCTGGGTTTCAAGCTTCGCGGGCGCCAAGCCAATCGCGGTGAG
>JBGQCZ010000269.1:0-7005 GCA_041495645.1 Gemmataceae bacterium
ATACCCATCGTTCTCACCGTGGCGCCAACTTCGCTTGGCAGCCTTTCGGCCAGCGCGGGCAACATCAAGGCCGGGGCGAGCGGCGAGGTCGTGGTAAAAGTTACGCGGCAGCACAACTTCGCCGGCGAATACAAACTGAAGTTGGTTTTGCCGAAAGATACCAAGGGCATCAGCGCGCCGGACGCGGTCATTCCCGCCGGCAAGGACGAAGCCAAACTGACGCTCACGGTGGCCGCCGACGTGAAACCGGGAGCAATCCAGAATCTCGTCGTCCAAGCCGTGGCCCAGTTCGACGAAAAGACTCCGATCACTCAAGAAACGAAGTTCAACATTACCGTTGTGAAATAGCGCTTGCTGGGTTGCTGGCCCGGCCGAGGATGAAATGAAGCACATTGCAATAACGATTTCCCTTGTTTTCCCTCTCGCTCTTCACTCGGCCGAAAAGCCGATCGAAGTGGTCGCACTCAATCGGACAGAGCCCGTTGTCTACGAGAAGGACATCGAGCCGATCTTTCGCAACAAGTGCACGGTGTGCCATTCGGGCAACCAACTCAAGGGCAAATTCGACCTCAGCACTTACGTCAGCGTGATGAAGGGCAGCGGCAAGGGTCCGGTGATCATCGCGGGCAAGTCGGCCGACAGCCCGCTCGTGAAGTACGCCGGGAGAACTTTCAAGCCGTTCATGCCGCCCAAGGACGAAGAGCCGCTCACGCCACCGGAACTGGCGCTGATCAAGCTGTGGATCGACCAGGGTGCGAAACCACCATCGGGCATGGGTGAAAAGCCGAAGATCGTCTTAAGCGCGTTGCCGGCAAACGTGACTCCCGTGCGCGCTGTTGCGGTGAGCGCCGACAAGTCGATGGTCGTGGCCGGACGCGGCAATCAGATTCACGTTTACGATGCCGGTTCCGGCACGTTCATTCGTACGCTCGTCGATCCCAAGCTCACCGGGCCTGACGGCAAACCCATCAAGGCCGCTCATTTGTCGCTGGTCGAATCGCTGGCCATCTCGCCGGACGGTAAGTTCATCGCTTCGGGTAGTTTCCTGGAAGTGATAATCTGGGACGCGCAAACCGGCACGATGCGGCAGAAACTGACTGGCTTCGCCGACCGCGTCGTCGCCCTGGCATTTGGCAAGGGAAATCTTCTCGCTGCCGGCGGCGGAGCGCCGACCGAAGACGGCGAACTCAAAGTCTTCGAGGCCGCGACCGGAAAACTCGTGATCGACATCAAGCCCTGCCACAGCGACACCGTCTATGGCGTGGCCTTCAATCCCGATGCCAAGATGCTCGCGTCGTGCGGGGCCGACAAGTTCGTGAAAGTCTTTGAGATTCCCTCCGGCAAGTTCGTGAAATCGTTCGAAGGCCACACCCACCACGTGCTGGACGTGGGTTGGAAGAACGACGGCAAGCTGCTCGCCAGCGCCGGGGCCGACAACGCGATCAAGGTTTGGGACTTCGAAAAGGGCGAGCAGTCGCGGACGATGAATGGCCACGGCAAGCAAGTTACGCGACTTGTATTCGTCGGCGCAACGGCCCAAATCGTGACCTGCAGCGGCGATCAATCGGTACGCATGTGGAACGTGGAGAATGGCGGCACCGTGCGCCAGTTCGGCACGGTCAATGATTTTCTCTACGCCGTGGGCGCCAGCCCCGATGGCGCGATCGTCGCCGCCGGCGGCGAAGAAGGCATCGTCCGCCTCTACAACGGCAACAATGGCCAGATGACCAAGCAGTTAGTGCCGCCGGGCGTCGAAGCGCCGAAGAAGTAACCGCGTCGCTCGCGGCCCTTTGTCAATTCGGGGGAGTTTCCTCCATGCGTTGGCTCATCACCCTGTTGACATTTATTCCCTTTGTCGCGATCGCAGCCGAGCCGAAGTTCAAAGCCGGTGTCGCCACCGTGGTCATCACGCCCTCCGAGCCGATCTGGATGGCCGGCTACTCTTCGCGCAACAAACCCGCCGAGGGCAAGGAACACGACCTCTTCGCCAAGGCCGTCGCGCTCGAAGATTCCGCCGGCACGGTACTGGTGATCGTCGGCACCGATCTCGTCGGCTTGCCACGATCCATTTCCGAGCCCGTCGCTCGCGAAGTCGCAAAGCGAGCGGGACTGCCACGCGAAAGACTTATGCTCACGTCGTCGCACACGCATTGCGGGCCGGTCGTCCGCGACAATCTCATGGACATGTATGACATGCCCGCCAAAATGAGGCCGAAAGTCGCCGCATATGGCGATTTCCTGCAACAGAAACTCGTCGAAGTGACCCTCGCTGCGCTGAAAGATCGAAAGCCTGCCCTGATGCATCGCGGCGAGGGAACGGCCCGCTTTGCGGTGAACCGCCGCAAACCTACCTCCACCGGCTTCGTCAATGACGCCAATCCCGCTGGCCCGGTCGATCATTCCGCACCCGTGTTCCGCGTGACCACGCCAGAAGGCAAGCTCCGTGCCGTGCTATTCGGTTATGCCTGCCACAACACCACGATGCAATACTTCAAATGGTGCGGTGACTATGCCGGGTTCGCGCAGATCGAATTGGAGCAGAAGCATCCCGAAGCCGTCGCGCTGTTCTGGATGGGCTGCGGCGGCGATGCCAACCCTTTGCCTCGCAGCAAGATCGAATTTTGCCAAAAGTATGGCAAAGAACTGGCCGTGTCGGTCGAGGAAGTTCTCACGCAGGGCAAATTGACGGCACTTACCGGATCCTTCACCGCGAAATACGCCGAGATTGTGCTCGACTTCGACAAGCTCCCCACTCGCGAGCAATGGACCGCCGAGGCCGCGAGCAAAAACTACATTCTGAAAACGCGGGCCGCCAAGTATCTGAAGATGCTCGATGTCGGCGAGAAAATCCCCGAGCAATATCCGCATTACCCCGTTCAGATTTGGGCGCTCGGCGATTTGCTCTGGATCGCACTCGGCGGTGAGTGCGTGGTCGATTTTTCGCATCGGCTCAAGAAAGAACTCGGCAAAGACCGCCCCGTCTGGGTGACCGCCTACGCCAACGACGTAATGGCTTACATCCCGTCGGAGCGAGTGTTAAAGGAAGGCGGCTACGAGGGCGAATCGTCGATGCAGGCCTACGGCATGCCGACGAAATGGGCGAAGGGGATTGAGGAGAAGATTGTGCGGAAAGTGAAGGAATTGGCTGGGCGGTAGTTCGCCAATCTCGGCCGGCGGCTAAGGACGTATCAAATCCCCAGGAGCGGCTTGAGCTTGGCGCGAACTTCGTCTACCACGTTGGCCGGCGCATTCGCGATGTAGTCGCCACCTCGTTCTTGCCAATCGGTGCTTTTGATATGGTCCGACAATACCACTCCCTGCACCGGTAGGCCATCTGGTAGCGCAACCTCGAACGGGTATCCTTTCGCGTGTTGCGTGACAGGACACACAAGACAGAGCCCGACTTTCGCGTTGTATGACCGCGGCGTTAATACCAACCCGGGTCGCCCGCCCGCTTGTTCGCGGCCGGCTTGCGGCGTGAAGGAGAGCCAGATCAAATCGCCCGTGTCGGGAATGTGCGCAGGCTTACCAGAGCTCGCGCCCGACGGCCGTGCCGCAATCCGTTTCGCCATGAACGTTCTCCGCTTTGATCCGCGCGAGCAACTCTTCGAGCTTATACTCACGCTTTCGCGGGCTCAGCAGCAGGCCGCCTTCCACGCGAGTCACCTCGAGTTCGGCGCCTTCTTCAAGTTCGAGTTCCTTGGCGTAGGTTCCGGGAATGCGCACCGCGAGACTGTTTCCCCATTTGCCAAGCTGTGTTTTCACGATCGTTCTCCATGTTTCTACAAAGTATATTACAGTGGCTTGGCTTGGCAAGATCGGTTCAACGCGATCGCGAAACGTAATCCGTAAGGTGCGAACTACTTCCCCGGCTTCGGGCCCTTGCCCTTCCAATCCAGCCTCTTGCCGATCTCTGCCGGGTCCATCTCGACCTTCGCCCCGCCTTCGGGCACTTCGACATGAGCGGACCACAGAATCGCGTTGGTGACAAGCTTGCGGAAATTCTCGCTGGCCCAATTCTTGTGCGTGTGGCCGCCGGTGAAGCCGAAGCCGCGGCCGCCGTCGGGGCGCTCCATCGCCCAGGCCATGATTTCCTCGCGGCCGGGGTATTTCTTCGCATCCGCGGTGCCGCGCACGCCGTCCGGCGGGGTGGCTTTCAGGATCGGCGTTACGCCTTTCATGTCCGCCAGAAAGCGCATGTTGAAGTACCATTCGTCCCGGATGGTGAACGGCTTCACGCCGCTGGTGATGGCGTGTTCGGGCAGCAATTTGAATTCGGCGTTCCAGTGCGGGTTGGTCGAAATGCGGGGATCGTAGTAGCCGCCCATCCAATCGAGAATGCGATCGCCCTCGCGAGGCCGGTATTCCACCGCGTAGTGCAGGCAAACAAAGCCGCATTTTTGGTCGATCAGCTTTTGAATCAGGCCGAGCTTCTTCGGATCGGCGAGCGGATGCCCGCCGCCGCCATCGAGGTAGAACACCACGGCCTTGGCATTCTCGAAGATCTTTTCGTTTTTCGGCCAACCGTCGCGGATCATCACTGGTGCCACGCCCGGCGTCTGTTGGAGAATCTTCATGAGAATGGCGGTGCCGGCGAAGAACTCGTGGTCACCGGGACCGTGGCTGCGCGATCCCGCCACCAGCACGATTTTGGCCAGCTTGGGATCGCCTGGCTCCTTTTCCAGCGCGATGTCGGATTGGTCGTAGGCTTCGGCCTTTGGCTCGTCGGCCCGCGCGGCCGAAGATGTAATCAAGGCCGCAAACAACGCCAAGCGAAAGCAATGTTGAATCATGGTGCGAATCTCCGGGGGAGAGTTGGGGATAGACATAGTATCGCGGAGCAATCGAGATTTGGCTCGGGAAAAACGGCTCGGCGGTCACGCTGGCTCGTGAGTCGGAGCGGTCGCCGCTGTTCCGGGCCGACGATAGGATCTGCCAACATCCACCTGTTCGAAGCCGAGGTCGCGAAAGAGGTTTAGCGCACCCTGGTTGGCTTCCTGAACCTGAACCTCCGCCATTTTGAAGGCGTTTTCCTGAATGTACCGCAGCAGTTGATTTATCAACAGCTTTCCGAGTCCTTGGCGGCGCACATCGGGACGAACATGCACGTCCAGAATACCCGCGGCGAGCGGAGCGGGCTGACGAGACGAACTCGTTTCCCAAACCAGGGCGCGGGCGGCGGGGATGCCCGAGAGCTTATCCACCAGGCGAAACTCGACGGCCTCAAAGCTGCCAAGTACGCACGCCTGCCACCAGGAGCCGGTCTCCGGTTGGGCAACGAGTTGCGTGTCGTAGCGGCGTCGCAGGGAAACAAAGCGCGTGTCGATGGCGGGCGGGTAGCCTTCCAGGTTTCGTTGCAGGACAAGACAGGTTGACCAACACTGGTAGCCGTGGTGTTCGATGAACGGTGCGGCAGCCGGGTCGCTCGTGAGAAAACCGGGGCCGTCGCTTCCGCCGTAGAGGCCGAAATAAAATGGATTCTGCGGGCGCATGCCGCCCGCCACAATTTCCTTGCTGCCCAACTTGGCCAGATACTCTTCGGCGTGCTTGAGCAACTGACTGCCGATTCCTTTCCGGCGATGCGACGGGCGGACGGCAATGGCACAGATAATCCCGGGATCGAATGCCAACGCGGTTTCGGCGGAGTTGGGCCCGAAGCCGGAATGTATAAAGCCGACGACTTTCCCGTCGTCCTCGGCGACGGTCAACCCGTCGGGATCGAAGTAGGGCTTGGAATAGACGCCGAGTTCCATGAGCGCGCACGAGCGCACACGATAGGCGCCGCGATTGGTGAACGATTCGTTCCACGTTTCGAGGATGGCCGGCGGGTCGCTGTTGCGGAAGCTGCGGAATGAGATCACGAGGGAACCTTTCCCTGGGCGGCGGGATGAGGCAAACTCCCGCCGGAACCTTCGTATTATAAGCCACGCCGGGATCTTCGCAAGCCGGGGTCGAAAGTGCATTGAAGGAGCAATTTGATGTATCGAATTTGTTGGCTCTTGCTGGTGTTGGCTCCGCAAACGGCGCTGGCGGCGGATTGGCCGCAATTTCTCGGGCCGGCGCGCGACGGCCATTCGCCTGAAACCGGCCTTCTCAAACAATGGCCTGACGCCGGCCCGGCAAAGGTTTGGGAACGCAAAGTCGGGGCCGGGTTTAGCGGACTTGCCGTCGCCGGCGGCAAGCTTGTTCTCTTTCACCGCGTCGACAACGACGAAGTCGTCGAGTGCCTCGACGCCAAGACCGGCAAGGAACAATGAAAACACGCCTCGGCCACCGGCTACGTCGATGACTTTGGCTTTGACGAAGGACCGCGGGCCACGCCGATCATCGCCGGCGATCGCGTCTACACGCTCAGCGCCGAAGGCCGCCTCACTTGCCTCGATCTGGCCAAGGGCGACAAAGTTTGGTCTCGCGATCTGGCGACCGACTACCCGTTCCGCAAGGGCTTTTTCGGCGTCGGCGGCTCGCCGTTGGCCGACGACAATCGCGTGTTCGTCAATGTCGGCGCGAAGGGCGCCGGCGTGGTCGCGTTCGACGCCAAGACCGGCAAGGAACTTTGGAAAGCGACCGACGACCGGTCCAGCTACGCCACGCCCACCGTGGCCGCGCTGGGTGGTAAGAAACGGCTCCTGTTCCTCACCCGCGAAGGCTTGCTGGTGCTGGACCCGCAGGACGGCTCGATCGTGCACCGCCAGGATTTCCGCGCCCGCAACCCCCAATCGGTCAACGCCGCCACGCCGCTGGTTTCCGGCAACGAGGTGTTCCTTTCTGCCTCGTACAACACCGGCGGCTTGTTGCTGAATGCCGACGGTTGGAAAGATGTTTGGCATAACGATGAATCGCTTTCGAACCATTACAACACGAGTGTTAAGGTTGGCGAGCATTTGTACGGCGTTCATGGCCGGCAGGAATATGGCTGCGAATTGCGTTGCGTCGATTGGAAGACCGGTAAGGTCGTTTGGCAAAAGGCCGGTTTCGGTTGCTCCTGGTTAATCGCCGCCGATG
>JBGQCZ010000270.1:0-7000 GCA_041495645.1 Gemmataceae bacterium
ATCTCATCAAGACCGTTCAGGGACAGGGCGGCGGAATTCAAATGCGCGGCATCCTGTTGACGATGCCTCCGGGCGAGCAGGTGGGCAAAGGGTTCGACGTCGACCTGCGACACATCTTTGGCCGCTACATCGTCCCGCAAACCATCCCGTACGATCAAGAAGTCGGCAAGGCCCTGCTGATGGGCAAATCGGTAATGGCGGCCAATCCGAACTCGCCCGCCGCGAAGGAGTATCACACGCTGGCTCAGTGGATGGGCCTCGCGGTGATTCCCGAGGCCGAGCAGGTCAATATTTTTGGCGACCCGGTGGCGACAGTGGACGAGGCGCCGATTGTTTCGTCGAAATCGACGCCGCCTGCGGATGAAAAGTCCGCCGAAAAACCGGAAGAACTGGCCGGGTCCGTGGACATCTTCAGCAGCGACAGCACTGCCGGAGAAGACGGCCTCGGGATCATGCTGTTCGCCGATGAACCGTCCGGCAAAACCGATCCGGCGCCGCCCAATGCGCTCACGGACGTGATTGCAGAGACTCCGCTCCCGCCAAACGAAGCACCGGCCGCTCCACCCCTGGCCGCACCGGCGGAGATCGTTCCGCCAGCGGAATCCGGTCGTCGGACCGGGAGTTGGGAAGCCAATGCCCGCAAATTGGCCGAGAGCCACCAAACCGAACCGGCGCCCGGCAGCGGGCACTCCGGCGACGTGACTTCCGTGGCCTTTTCCCGCGATGGGCTGGCGCTTGCCACGTCGAGTTGGGACAAGACCATTCGCATTTGGGACATCGTGGACGGTCAGGAACTCGCCAGCTTGGCCGGTCATGGCGGTGTCGTTAGCGGCATATCCTTCTCCTCCGACGGGGAACGTCTCGTCTCCGCCAGTTGGGACAAGACCATTCGCTTGTGGGAAGTTCAAACAACGAAACCGCTGGCGACCTTCAAGGGCCACACGGGCGTGGTGACCGCCGCGGTCTACTCACCGGACGGACAAAGGTTGGCAAGTTGCGGGTGGGACAAGACAGTGCGATTGTGGGATCCCAACACGGGATCCGAATTACGCACGTTCGACGGTCACGAACGCATGGTGACTTCCGTCGCATTTTCGCCCGACGGGAAATGCCTGGCTTCCGGCAGTTGGGACAAGACGGTGCGGCTGTGGGACACGACGACCGGTCAAAACCTGGCGACCTTCAAAGCGCATACTGGCGACGTGACCGGCGTGGCGTTTTCGTCAGATGGCGCAACGGTGGCGTCTTCAAGTCTCGATCACACCATCAAGCTATGGGACGTCGCCGGTCGCAAGGAACGCGCGACGCTGCGCGGCCACGGCGGCGAGGTGACCGCGATTGCATTTTCAGCGGACGGGCGATTTCTTGCGTCCACGAGCTGGGATCGAACTGTCAAGATTTGGGACCCGGCGAGCGGTGAACTCAAGGGCACGCTTCAAGGACACGCCGGGGTGGTCACCTCGCTGGGGTTCTCCGACGACAGCGAACGCCTGGCATCGTGCAGCCTGGATCATACCGTCCGCATCTGGGAACTGAGCACGGGCCGCGAACTGCAATCAATCCGGGTGCAGAGCGGCGAAGCGAAGATAGCTGACGGAGACTCCGAGTCGCCGATGCCGGTCGCGCCGGCGGCGCGGGTTGGACCTGCCACGTACGCGACGAAATCGCCGACTCCGGCGGGCACTGGTCCCAAGACGGTGTTGCCATCTCCGGCGCCCACCGTGATGGAGGCGATTGTCCCGCTTTCGCCTTCGCACAACGCGGCGCCTTCGGTGCAAACGCCGCCGCCCGTGATGGACAGGCCCGGCGGGTCCAAACTCTCGGACAGCGTCTCCGCCGCGAGGATTCGCGCCGAACTCGCGCCCACGGGCGGCTCCAAGCTGGTTCGCGCCGCCGATCGTGGACACGAAATCACCTCGGTGGCCTTCTCGCCAGACGGGCAATTTCTGGTGTCCGGAAACGGCAACTCCGAAGTGATTTTGTGGGACGCCGGCACGGGCGAGATCCTGGCGCGCCTGCGCGGCCACACCGGCGAGGTGAGCGTCGTCGCGTTTGCCCCGGACGGCCGTTTGATGGCCAGCGCCGGCCGCGACGGCAAAGTCTGCCTCTGGGAAAACACGTCGGGGCAGGAATGGCTGGCCTTGCCGGGTCACGGCGCGGCCGTAACCGGCTTGTCCTTCTCGCCGGACGGACAAACGCTGGCTTCTTCAAGCGAGGATTCGACCGTCAAGCTCTGGGACGTGACGAGCGGATCAGAGAAGGGCGCCTTGAAGGGTCATCAGTCGGGCGTCGGAGCGGTGGTGTTTTCGGCCGATGGCCAGACGATTATTACCGGCGATGCCGACGGTGCACTGCGCGTTTGGGACGTAACGAATCTCACTCAAAAACAGAAGGTGGTTGCTCACCAAAAAGAGGTTCGATCCCTGGCGATCTCGCCCGACCGGCTCACGGCCGCCAGCGCCGGCGGCGAAGGAACCGTGAAACTCTGGGACCTGACCAGTTGCGAGGAATGGATCAAGCTCGATGCGCACCGTCGCGCGGCGGTCTGTGTGGCGTTTTCGCCGGCCGGCAACCTGTTGGCCAGCGGCGGAATGGACCACGGCATCAAGGTTTGGAATTCGATTACCGGCCAGTTGAAGTCCGAATTGACCGGACACTCGGCCGAGGTCGTGTCGCTATCGTTCTCGCCGGACGGTCAGGTTCTGGCCAGCGCCAGTTGGGACGGAACGATCCGTTTGTGGGACCCGCATACCGGCGCGTTGCGCTTCACGTTTTCCGAAAAAGGCGTCGTGGTGGCGCCACCCATGAAATCGCTGTCCGATTCAGGATTGGCGAGGACAAACATCATCCCCGTGATTCCACATCCCAGCCGCGATTCGGCTCACGGAATGGACAAGACGGTTCCGGTTCAGCAACCAATCCTGCTCACCAACGATTTGCCGGCGGATCTGGAAGCTCGTGCCGACGAAGCGCCGCTGCCGCAGACGCGCTCGCGGCCTGGTTCGGCGGTCGGCACTCAGTTGCTGTTGGCGACCGCGGGAAACAACCCGACGATCACCATTTGGAGCGCCGTGACCGGTCAACGGGTGGGTCAGCTCACCGGCCATAGCCGCGACGTAAACACGCTGGCTTTCTCGCCCGATGGCCGCTTGCTGGTCAGCGGCAGCGCCGATCAGACCATCCGCTTGTGGGACGTGGCGCGAGGCGAGGAAATCGGTTGTTTCATGGGCCACGAGGGCGAGGTCACTTGCGTTCTCTTCACACCGGATGGTCAATCGATCGCGTCGGCGAGTTGGGACGCCACGGTCAAGGTTTGGGATGCGGCGACGGCGCAGGAAAAAGTGACACTGACCGGTCACAAAGGCGCTGTCACCTCCCTCGCATTCCATCCGTCGGGCCGAGTGCTCGCATCCGGCAGCTGGGACCGTTCCATCCGGTTGTGGGACGTCGCCAGCGGGCGCAGCCGAACCTCGTGTTTCGGTCACGACAAGATGGTCACGTCCCTTGCCTTCGCTCCCAACGGCTTGACACTCGCTTCCGGCAGTTGGGACAAATCGGCCCGCCTATGGGACGCCGCCTCGGGACAGGAATTGTTGTCGGTCATGGGGCACGGCTTTGCGGTCAGTTCCATCGTGTTCGCGATCGACGGCCAATCGTTGCTTACCGGCAGTTGGGACACGACCGTCAAGCGCTGGGACCTTGCCACCGGCAAAGAGATGCAGACGTTTTCGGGCCATCACGAATCGGTTCGTTGCGTGTCGCTGGCGGGCGATGGGACCTTGCTGGCAAGCAGCAGTTGGGACGGCACCGTTCGGGTTTGGAACCTGGCCGACGGCGCATTGAAATTCACGCTACAGGGCGAAGGCGAAAAGATCCACAGCGTGGCCTTCAACAACAGCACCAAACCGCTGTCGCCGTCCAACAACGGCGCATCGTCGACCAATCTCTCGAAAGCAGGCCGGAAATAGCGGCAACGATTAGACGATGCTCACCGGCATTCCGCTCTTGACCGATTCACATTCCTTCAGGCACATTACCAGCGCGTCGCGCGCGAGTTGGCCGCTCAGCATGTCCGGTGACTTCCCGCTCTTGACGCCATCGACCGCCATTTGAATCTCGGTCGTGAACGCCTCCACTGGATCGCCTCCGCCCAGCTTTGGCTGCTCGGTCGTGCCGTCGGCGTGAAGAACTGTAAGCGGCTTGGTCCCCGATTCGTGCACGAGAGTGGCCTTCTCCAGGTAGATTTCGAACCCATGCACGAACGGACGCGCTTTCATCGCGACGGCTCCGCTGGAGCACGAGAGCGCCGGACCGCCCGGTCCGTACCGATAATTCGTCGTCAGATAGTTCACCACGCCGTTCTCGACGGAACCCGAGGAAAACACAGCCTTCGGTACGCCGCCGAGCAAGCCAATGAAATGCGTGTCGTGAATGTGCAGATCGACAGCCGGGCCGCCCGTGGCCGCGGCGTCGCCGATCTCCGCCGACCAATCCGGTTTGCTGATCACTCGCGTGAAATGGCCGCCGATGAGTTTCCCGAAACGCCCGCTGCGGACCGCAGCGGCGGCGAAGGCGAATTCCGGAAAGAACGGCAACACGTGGGCGACCATCAGTAGCTTTCCCGCCGCCTTCGCCGCCGTCAACATGCGGTCGGCCCCTTCGGGCGAAAGGGCCATCGCCTTTTCCACCAACACGTGCTTGCCCGCGTTCAGAGCCGCGATCGCCGTCGCTTCGTGCTGGACGGTCGGATTGCAAATGTCGATCAGGTCGATGTCGGGATCTTGAAGCATCGGCTCGAGCCAGCCGTAGCGCTTCGTATCGCCGAGATCGATCTGCCCCGGCGGCGGACCGAAGTTGCCGCGCGTGGTCGACCAATCGCCGCCGAGCTTCTTCGGATCGCGGCTGCAAATCGCCGCCACCTTCGCATCTTTGAGGTTTCGGGAAGCCAGATAGTGAATCCGGCCCATGAATCCGATGCCGACAATCCCAATTCGCACCATTGCTGATGGTCCTTCAAGTTGTGTTCCACGATTGAATGCGCAGTCAGGAGAAGTCGTTCGAAGCAGAGTCCTGTGTCCCGAGTCATCTTACCGATTCACGGAACACCCGTACATAAAACCGCGCCGCCGTGCCGGCGGGGGGAATGGTCAGGCGAAGGGGCTGTTGCGATTCGCCTGCGACAAGAAAGGGAGTCGAACAAACAAGATTTGATTGTTTGTCCGGCACAGGCAGATAGTTGACAGAACATTTGAGACGAAGAACGCTTGCCGATACGGCTCGCGAACTACAACGATTAACATGATCTCGCGATTGCGGCAAACTTCAACAATACCGTAGGGGAGGATGCCCATTGCAATGCGCTGCGCGTTGCGGTGGAGTGTGCCAGACCAAACATGCTGAACGACCTGCACGATCCCGAAGAACGATACCGACTGCTTGTCGAAACGGCGCCGTACGGCATTGGCGTGCATCGTGACGGCAAACTCCTATTCTGCAATGCTCAAGCCGTACAAGTCTGGCGAGCCAAGTCGGCGGAAGAACTGATGGGGCGATCGCTCTTTGATCTCGTCCACCCGGATGACCGCGCCACGGTCGTGAGCAGGATTCGAGGCATCCAGGACAATGGTGACATTACACCCGTTGCCCAGGTTCGCCTTCTCGCGCTCGACGGTAGCGACGTGATGGTGGAGGCCATCAGCCGCCCGGTTTTGTTCGAGGGCCGGCCGGCCGTGCAAACCGCGGTGCGCGATATCACCGAGGCTTGGCTGGTTCGGAGCGCGCTGATTGCCAGCGAACGACGCTACGCCGGCCTCGTCGATAATCTGGACGGCATCGTCTGGGAGGTCGACGCCCGGACATTCCAGTTTCGATTCGTCAGCCGGCAAGCGGAGCGGATTCTCGGCTATCCGGTGAGCCGTTGGCTGGAAGAACCGAACTTTTGGCGCGACCATATTGATCCCGAGGATCGCGAATGGGCCATCGAGTATCGCCTTGCGTCGACGCGCCGAGGCGTCGACCACGATTTTGAATACCGCATGATCGCGGCCGACGGCCGAGTCGTCTGGCTTGACGACATCGTGAGCGTGGAATCGGCGAACGGCGAAGCCGTTACGCTGCGCGGCGTCATGGTCGATATCACGGCCCGAAAACAAGCCGAAATTGCCTTGCGCCGGAGCCAAACGCATCTCATGGCCTCGCAGCGCATCGCCCGGGTGGGCAGTTGGGAACTCGACCTGGCATCTCCGCGCAATATCAACTTGAATCGTTTGCGCTGGACGGATGAGTCGTTTCGGGTTTTCGGCTACGAACCCGGCGCGATCGAGGCCAGCAACGAGGCATTCTGGGCGCGGGTGCATCCGGACGACCGGCCCAAGATCGAGGAAGCAGTTCGCACGGCGCTCGAAACACGCTCGGTGTACGAGCTCGATCATCGCATCGTGCTTCCCGATGGATCGGAGCGAGTGATTCACGAGCACGCCGAATTGGAGTTGGATCCAAAGACCAAGAAGCCGCTCAAGTTTATCGGCACGGCGCAAGACGTGACCGAGCGCCGCCAGGCCGAGGAAGCGTTGCGCGCGAGCGAGACCTTCTTGCGCCTTTCTCAAGAGTCAAGCAGCGTAGGCAGTTGGGAATGGGACATCGTGGACGACCAAGTCCGTTGGTCCGACACCATGTGCCGCATTCATGGGCTTGAGCCGCAAGAGTTTGATGGACGGCTCGAAACGGCCGTGGCCTTTTTTCATCCCGATGATTTGCCCGGGTTTCAAGCCGGTGCGCGTCGCGTTATCGAGCAAGGCGTGTTCACCCCCGCGGAGTATCGCATTCGCCTGCGAAACGGCGTTGAGCGATTTGTGCGGGCCTCGGGTGAAGTGATCTTCGATCCGGCCGGCAAGCCGCATCGGTGCATCGGCACGGTCATCGATGTGACGGAACGTCACAACCTTGAAGAACAACTGCGGCAAGCCCAAAAGATGGAGGCCATCGGCCAGCTCGCGGGCGG
>JBGQCZ010000271.1:0-6992 GCA_041495645.1 Gemmataceae bacterium
CAAAACAACAAAAACAACAATTTGTTTGCTGGCCAGTCGCGAGCAGGCCAACATATGGTGCGGCAACGAGTTGCGTGCCAGCGCGCACACGAGCGTCCCGAATGAAATGTTGTTATTTGTTGTGCTGCGAGTTGGGCGAAGCGCCTTCGGGGATCCAGCCGGCGTCGATGGACCAAACGCAGCGTCGTTTTTTGTCGAGAGCGGTTTTTTCCCGCTTTTTTCGTTGACACGTCGAAACGCTTCGGTTATTGCCCGGCCCGCTTACCGCACAGTCTCTGAGTGCCAGAATCGCTGGCTGGGGGTGCCGACTCCCTGCGCGGTGGTCGTGCCATCGCGTTTTGAGGGCGGCCGGGGATTGTGCAAACGAACCATCTACCGTTGCCGGTCGGGGGATCGGACGGGGGAAAAGGAGGCAATGGTGTCTCAGGCTACCAAGCGCGCGTGGCGGCGAGTGGCGGCGGGATTGTTCCTGCTCCCGGCCGTGGCGGGAAGTGGAATCGCGTTGTGGGCCCAAGGCCCGACCGCGGCCGTGCAACGGCCGGCGGACAAAGCGACCGCTCAGGATTACGTGAAAAAAGGCCGCGCCGCGTTGTCGGCGGGCGATCTCGAAACCGCCAAGCAATACGCTCTGGCGGCCCAGCAATTCCGCGGAAAATGGGAGTTCTGGCAAGAAGACACGCCGGAAAAACTCCTTGGCGACATCGCCGCTCAACCCGGCAGCACCACCCAACCTCTCAACGTCGTCGCTCCGGCCACGGCAAGCGGCTCGGGCGCCCCGGCTTTGACGCCGGTCGGCGCTACCGAAACGCCCAAGCCTTCCATCAATTACCCGACCGACGCGCGGCAACTCGTCAAGATGGGCCGCGAATTTCTCAAGCAGGGCAAGATCGATCTGGCCGAGGAGTGCGCCAAGCGGGCATCAGCGATCCCGACCCGCTGGGGCCTGTTCGAGTTCAGCGCCGAAAAACTTTCGACGCAGGTGGCTTCGGCCAAGGCCGAACACACTCGCCTCGATGCCGAGCAAATGCTCGTCGAAGCCCGGAAGCTTTATTACAAGGGCGACTACGACAAAGCGCTTGAAATGGCCCAGAAGGCCGACAAGATGCACGGTTCGTATGCCACCTGGGACGTAGGCGATCGTCCGTCCAAGCTGATCGCCGAAATCGACGCGGCCAAGGCCCGTCAGCGGAAGAATCAGCCGGCCGGCAGTTTGCCCGGGAATGTCGCCATTGCGGCCAAGCCCGTTGAACTCACGAAGCCGCCGGAACTTACTCAGGCGCCGGCAACCGTGTCCCCCAAGCAACAGGCTCTCGCCCTGATGGTCGAAAGCCGTTCGCTCGAAAAGGCCAACCGCTTGGTCGAGGCCCGCGCCAAGGCTCTGGAAGCGCAGAAGCTGAACGCCGAATTCGCCGCCGGTGAAGACCGGCCCGAAACGGCCCTGACCGAGTACAGCCAAAAGGCTGCGGCCCAGATCAATTCGTATGCCGAGCAGGCGATGCAGGTCGCCGGCGCCAAGCCCACTCCGGACAAGGCGGCTCAGGCTCAGACCATGCTGAGTCAGGCCCGCGCTTTCGCCATGGGCATGGGCTTCGGCACCGAAGGCATCGATCAGAAGATCAAGTGGCTGGCCGCCGTGAGCAACGCCGCTCCGCGCAGCGTCAGCTCGACGCCGATTGCCGATTCGAAGTCTCATGGCCGCGACATGTTGTCCAAGGCCCAACTCGAGTTGCGCAACGGCCAGACCGAGGCCGCCCGCAAGATCGCCGAAGCCGTGTTCTCGGGTGGTTACGGCCTGCACAACGAAGCCGCCACGGTCTTGCGGCAATGCGAGGTCGAGGAACGCAACCTGCAAATTAAGAGCGCCAACCGGGCGTATGAAGCCGGCATGGACGCTTGCAATCGCGGCGAACATCAGAAAGCCTACGGGATCTTCATGCAGATCGACGGCACCTGTTTGACGCCGGACAAGAAGCAATGGATGCAGGCGAAGATGACCGAGGCCCAAACCCTGGCCGCAACCAAGGCCACCGGCCCGATCATCCGCACGAGCATGCCGGGCGATCCGCCGCCTCTTCCGGGCCGTTCCGTTCCGCCAACGATGCCGCCGTTGCCCCTTCCGGCCGACAACGCGCCGGGCACCGCCCGCGCCAGCGATCAGCCGAAGACCAATCTGCCGGCCACGCCGATGAATCCGCCCATGCCGGGCGCCGACAACTACGCCAACCAACTCAAGGCCCTTCAGCAGGTCGAATTCCAACGCCTGCGGGCCGAAGGGTTGAAGGTGCAGCGCGAGGCCCAGCTCAAGTTCAGCAAGGGCGAAACCGACGCGGCCATTCAGCTTCTCCAGGAGTACCAGGCCAAGGTCAAGGAAGCGCAGCTCGATCCGACCGATCTGGCGATGCTTCAACGGCCGGTCGAGTACCGCCTGCAGCACTTCAAAGTGCTGAAATCGCAGCGCGATTCCGAGATGGTTCTGACCAGCCGCCGCACCAATCGCGAGCAGATCGAGGCCGACAAGGCCCGCGAGCGCGAGAAGAAGTTCAAGACCGTGGCCGAACTGATGAAGCAGTACAACGGCCTGATGGACGACAAGAAATTCCAGGACGCCGAGCTCCTCGCCCTCAAGGCACAGGAACTCGACCCGGATTCCATGGTCGTCCACACGGCCGTCGAACTCGCCAAGAGGGCGAAACGCAACCAGTTCGCTGAGAAACTGAAGGCAAACAAGGAACAGTTCGTTGAGAGCGGTTTGGACGATGCCGAAGACGTTGGCCCCCCGGTCAACATCCACGATCCGCTCAGGATGGACCCGGAGCACTTCCGCAATCGGTCTATGCCACGCCCCGACGGCACCCGCACTTTGCGGGGACCGGTCAAGACCGAGCGCGAGAAAGAAATCGAGCGCAAGTTGTCCACGCCGGTCACGGTGGACTTCAACAACACGTCGTTGAAGGAAACCGTCAAGTACCTGCAGCAATACCTGAAGATGAACATCGTCATCAACCAAACGGAGATGATGAAGGCGGAAGGCGTGAGCCTCGATCAGCCGGTGTCGCTGAAGGTCGACGCCATTCCGTTGAAGTCGGTGCTCAACCTGCTGTTGAAGCAGGCGAAGCTGACCTACGTCATCGCCGACGACGTGCTGCAAGTGGTCACGACCAAGGAAGCCCAGGGCAAGTTGGTGCAGAAGATCTACCCGGTCGCCGACCTGGTGATCCCGATGGACAATTACGCGCCACCGGACTCGACCAACATCTACAGGGCCCTCGATCGGCTCAACGCCCGCAACAACGAGCGGACGGGGATGCCCGGTACCCCCTACCAGCCGGCGCAAGGCCTGAATAACGGCATGCCAGCGGATCCGCGAATGTCCACGTCGCCGGGCGCTTCGCCCGGGGACCCGCGGATCAACCAGGGCGGCCCGTTGGCGCAGGGCAATGCCGCCGTCAGCCTGTCCACGGTCACCAACACGATCGAGCAGGTGCTGATGAAGCTGGTCACCAACACGGTGCAACCGCATACGTGGGGCGAGGTGGGCGGGTCCGGCACGATCGATTATTACCCGATCGGCCATGCCTTGGTGATCAACCAGCTGGAAGACGTTCAGGAACAAATCGCCGACCTGCTCGATCAGTTGCGGCGATTGCAGGACCTGGAAGTCGCCATCGAGGTCCGCATCGTCAGCGTGTCCGAGTCGTTCTTCGAACGCATCGGCATGGATTTCTCGGTCAATATCAAGACTGACAAGTACACGAAGAACTTCGAGCCGATGTTGACGAGCGGCGAGTTCAAACCGGCCGGCTACCTGAACGATCCGAACCCGAAGGGCGTGGTCGCGGGCATTACACCGGCCGGAACGTTGACTCCGGATCTGGACATCCCGTTGCGGAGCAGCAGTTTCAACATGGCCATCCCGCCATTCGGCGGCTACCCGAACTCGCCGGGCAACAACGGCGGCTTGTCGCTGGGGCTGGCGTTCCTCAACGACATCCAGGTCTTCATGTTCATGGAGGCCGCCCAGGGCGACCGCCGCTTCAACGTGATGCAGGCGCCGAAACTCACGGCGGCCAACGGCCAGAGTGCCAACATCACCATCACGGACTTCCAGTTCTTCGTGACGGATGTCCAAGTCTTCAACATCAACGGTCAGGTCATCTTCCGGCCGACCAACACGCCGTTGCCGATCGGCGGCACGAACGGCAGCGTCTTCCTGGCGCTGCAACCGGTGGTGTCGGCGGACCGGCGCTACGTCCGGATCAACATGAATCCGACGTTGTCGAGCCTGAATTCGACCTTGGTCCCGCTGTTCCCAGTGACGGCGTTCATCACGCCGGTCTTCGAGGGCGGCTTTGTCGGCCAGCCGATTCCGTTCACGCAGTTCGTGCAACAACCGTCGTTCAACTCGATCTCGGTGTTCACGACGGTGAGCGTGCCGGACGGCGGCACGGTGGTGCTGGGCGGATTGAAGACCATGAACGAAGGCCGAAACGAGTTTGGCCCGCCGATTCTGAGCAAGATCCCGTACCTGAACCGGTTGTTCCGCAACACCGGCTACGGCCGTGACGCTCAGAACATGTTGATCATGGTGACGCCGCGCATCATCATCAACCGCGAAGAAGCCGAACGCCAGGTCGGCGAGCCGCAGGATGCCCTGCTGCCGTGATGACCTGAGTACGAAGTACCGAGCACTCAGCACTCGGTACCAAGAAGTAATCGCCGGGGCAGGAAGCCCGTCTTCCCGCCCCGGTTTTTTTTCAGACAATTGCCCAGTCGCCTGCGCGTTGCAGGCCCATCGCCGTACCTCAACCAATATGCCCACATCCACTCTACGTCCGCGAATCCAACTCCTCGCCCTGATGCTGGCCTGGTTTTGCTGGCTGTTCGGCGCCGGCTCGATCGTGGCTTATTTCGGCACAACGGTTGCCACCGCGGAACAATCCTATCACAGAGACTGGTACGCACCGATCGGTATCGTGCTAGTTTCGTTGCCGTTATTTGTCGTCATGAATTGGCTTGTGCCCGATTTGGCGTATCGCGCCCGTTGGTGGCAGGTTCGCACAATCGGGCTGATGGCGGCGTTTGGAATGCTCGGTGTATGGCTCGGCGCATCAGCCGAGTACGCGCCACGAATCAAGCTCCGACTGCTCTCGGAGGCGGTCACGACATCGGCCATCCCGTTGTCGATCCTCGCGGTTGCCATCTTTGTGACTATCTTGTGTCTCGTTCCTTGGGGATCGTCGCCACGCGTCAGGTTCTTTCTCTTCGATCGCCAGCACGCCAGTAACGCGATCGCGCGGCGCGCCCTGTTTGCGGCCGGATGCCATGCACTAATGGCCGCTTTCTTAGTATCGCTGGCACTCGAATCATCCCCGGAGTCGAACGATCCGTTGCCATTTCCGCGACTCTTGTGGCAAGCGGGCATCGCCTACCTGGTCGGAATGCTCCTATCTCTTTGGCAGTGTTTCCCCCAACGCCTCTCCGGACTGATTCCGGTCGCGGCCCTGTTGTCGGCGTTGACATTGCTGATCGCCTTGATCGCGCCGAGCGCGGAATGGCCAATCCTCGTGCTCGCGTTCGGGCTAGGTTTGGCCCACACCGCCCCGCGAAACGACTTGTTGGCCAACGTGCCGCCACGGCAGCGCCCCGCCGGCTTGGCGCTCATGATGCTCGCGCAGATAATCGGCGTGTTGGCGGCCGTCGGCTTGATGCGGGCGATTCCTTCCACGCGGATGGCCGGCGCGTTGATCGCCATCGGGCTGGCGGCAATCGCGGTTTATTTCTACTTGCGCGAGTTCATTGAACTTTTGGTCGAGGCGATTCTGGCGGTGACGTATCCGATCCGCGGCTACGGGCCCGGGGCGAAAATCGTTCCGACGCGCGGGCCGTTGCTGGTGGTCGCCAACCACAGCACCTGGCTCGATCCGCTCTGGGTGGCCAAGCTCATGCCGGTGCGGGTGCGCCCACTCATGAGTTCGCGCTTTTATGATTTGCCGTTGATTAGTTGGCTGATGCGAAAGGTATTTCATACTATCCGCGTGCCGGATTCACGGTTTCGCCGCGAAGCACCGGAGATCCAACAGGCCATCTCCGCCTTGGACCGCGGTGAGATCGTCATGATTTTTCCCGAAGGCTGGCTGAAGCGCCGCGCGGATCAATCGCTGCGGCGGTTCGGCCAGGGTATCTACCAGATTCTGCGCGAGAAACCGCAAACTCCGGTCGTGGTTTGTTGGATCGAGGGCGGCTGGGGCAGCTATATGTCGTATTTTAACGGCCCGCCGACCAAGAACAAAAAAATGGACTTCTTCCGCCGCATCCGCATCGCCATTTCGGAACCGGAAGTATTGAGCCTCGCGGTGCTGAGCGATCAAATGCAAACGCGACGCCATCTGATGCAAGCCTGTCTTCACGCCCGCACGTATTTGGGTTTGCCGGAGCTCGAACTGCCGCCGTTTGACGGCGAGGAGGAAGAAGAAGAAAAGAATGGTAATAGTAATAGTTGACCAATCGGAGCCCGACGCGTAAGCGAGGGCCTTCGGCTCCACCCTCGCTTACGCGTCGCGCTCCGATTGGGGCAGGACCACGAATGGAGCGCAAATCGTAAACCGGCGGCAAATGCCAATCTTTACACCCTCCCATTTCGTCCTAGTCTTGACTTCGTATACACAAAAGTTCCCCCCGGGAGGCCTCTCCTCATGCGTCGAGCCTATTGGATCGCACCGATTTTGGGCGTTTGCGTTGTGGGGGTGTTTTTCGCCCTGCGGCCGACGGACACCACGGCCAAGCCCGGCGACAATGTTGTCGCGGGCGCCATCGCCCCCAATCTACCCATCAAGAAAGTCGTCCTCTTCAGCAGCGGCGTCGGCTACTTCGAGCGCAAGGGCGAAGTGGACGGCAACGCCCGCGTGGACCTTACCTTCCAGGTCCGCGACATCAACGACCTCATCAAGAGCATGGTCCTGCAAGATGAAAAGGGCCTGATCTCCGCCGTGAGC
>JBGQCZ010000272.1:0-6963 GCA_041495645.1 Gemmataceae bacterium
GGGGTGAGTGTTTCAGCCCAATCCCCGCCGTGGGGTAAACAAATCCCTTTTTTCCCCGGGGGGGGTTTTCAAACCCCCCGCGCGGTTTTAAGGCGTCCGCCCTCGGGTGTCGCCACTCCCCTCGCGGCTAAACAAGGTCATTAGTTACCGCAAGCGAGGAGATGGACATGAAACACTCACCGCGATTTCTGAAGTTGGTCGAAGACACCAAGAAAAAGGTCCGCGAGACCACCGTGGACGAAATCAAGAAACGTCTCGATCGCGGCGACCGTTTCGTGCTGATCGACGTGCGCGAGGAAAGCGAATACGCGAAGGACCACCTGCCGGGCGCGAAGCATCTGGGCAAAGGCATCATCGAGCGCGATATCGAAACGTTGGTGCCCGACCCGGCCGGCGAAATCGTGCTGTATTGCGGCGGCGGGTTCCGCAGCGCTTTGGCCGCCGACAATCTTCAGCGAATGGGCTACAAGAATGTCCTTTCCATGTACGGCGGAATTCGCGTTTGGCGCGAGAAGGGGCACCCCTTGACGGCGGGATGACCAGCGCACGCGGATTTCCGTTGAAAATTGCCACAAAAATCCTTGCAAGCCCTTTTAGCGCCACTATAGTATGCGGATGTTTTGCGGTACCCCACGATCGGGAAACTGCAAGACAACCTCATAATTACAGTATGGCAGCCTCAGAAACTCTCACGAGGAGATTACAACATGGCTGAAGTTCAGGGTCCGAGTCGAACGACGTGTGGAATCGTGGGAATCCTGCTCGGCGGTTTGGGAATCCACAAATTCATGATGGGCATGGCCACCGCCGGGATCATTCAAATCGTGATAACCTTCTGCACCTTTGGAATCGGCGGCTGGATCGGGATCATTGAAGGAATTATTTATCTGACCAAGACCGATGAGGAATTCTACCAGACTTACATTGTCGGCAAGAAGCAGTGGTTTTGATCCCTCGGCCTTGACGCCCATCGAACCGATTCGGCCGTACTACCTCTCCCATTCGGCCGGATCGGTTTCTTGTTTTTCTCGCGGCAAAGTGGCATCTCTAAGGCCGATCTGGTAGGCTAAGCCCACATCCGTACGGCATTGCCAACCTCTCTACCGCAAGGAGATTCCGTATGTCCAATAAACCGCATCGCCGCGAGTTCCTGAAGACCACGGCCGCCACCGGCGCCGCTCTGGCCTTCACGGCCGCAAGCTACAACCGCGTTTACGGGGCCAGCGACAAAATTCGCATCGGCTTCTTGGGCGTCGGCGGCCGTTGCCAACAGCACATCGACGTGATCCTCGAAATGCAGAAGGAGGGCAAGCCAGTCGTTCCCGTCGCCGTTTGCGACGTATGGGACGGCGATGCCGAACTCGGCAGCAAAAAGGGCCGCGGGTTGTATCCGTCCGCCAAGCGCTGTGGCATCGATACCGGCGACAACAAGCACGTCAGCAAGGATTATCGCACCATTCTCGATCAGAAAGACGTCGACGTCATTTCCATCGCGGCGCCCGATCACTGGCACGCCAAAATGAGCATCGACGCGATGGAAGCCGACAAGGAAGTGTATTGCGAAAAGCCCATGACGCGCACCATTGCCGAGGCTCAGGCAGTAGTTGACACGGCACAGAAGCGCAATCGCGTCATGAGCGTCGGCGTCCAATCGATGGCCGACCCGACTTGGCTGGCGGCGAACGAATACATCCGCGCGGGCAAGCTCGGCCACATTTTCCAGGGCCAAACGAGTTATCACCGCAATTACATCGGCGGCCAGTGGCGCTATTATCCGCTCAAGAAAGACATGACGCCCAAGACCATCGACTGGGACATGTGGCTCGGCCATAAGTTCGAGCAATGCGGCGAGCGGCTCGGCCCGACGCCGAAAGAAATGCCGTTCGATCGGGCCGTGTGGGCGCAGTGGCGGTGCTATTGGCCGTTCGGCGGCGGCATGTTCACCGATCTCTTCGTTCATCAGACCACGCACTTGATTTCAGCGATGGGAGTTCGCTATCCGGCGCGGGTGGTCGGCGGCGGCGGCATTTTCCTCGAATACGACGGCCGCGACGTGCCGGATACGACCACAATCGTTGCGGACTACGACGAGGGCTGCCAATTCATCGTCTCGGCGACGATGTGCAACAGCACGCAGCTGGGTGAAGTGATTCGCGGGCGGCTTGGGACGATGCAATTCTCCAACGTGAGCGCCGGCGATATTCTCAAGGGCTTCGACGTCTTCGAACAGAAGATCGACGGCGGCCCCTCCAAACCGCAAACAGCTTTTTCGAAGCCGGTTCACACGTTCACGAACCCGAAGTACAAGGAAAAGCCCGCCGCCAACGAGCAGGGCACCTATCTGCTGTGGGAGAATTTCCTGGAATGTGTTCGTGGCCGCAAACGCGAAACTCTGTGCACGCCGGAACTCGGCGCCGCCGCGTTCAGCACCGTGAACATGGGCGTGCAGAGCTACCGGCAGGGCAAAGTGCTGTTCTGGGACAAGGAGCAACGCAAGCCGAAGGAAGCCGATTCGAGCTGGGCGACGCGCTGGGAAGATCGCTCGAAAAAGCGCGGCAAGCCGAATCAAATCATCGGCTGGCAAGGCGGCGACAGCGGCAGCACGCTCACCCCGCCCGATTACCAGAAACTCGAAGGCGCCTGGGTCGACGGCAAAGACCCGGCAGAGGCTGCAAACTAAGTCGACCGAAAAATCATGGACAGAAGGACGGATTCATAACCACAAAGGCACGAAGGCACCAAGACGACGAGTTTTTGTCTTCTTGGTGCCTTCGTGCCTTTGTGGTTATGAATCGCGTCCCGCTAATCCACAAAGTCCACAGTCACCGGTTTTGGGATTACCCCAATTCGATGCCCTTCATTTAGCAACTTCTGAACTGCCTCGCGGCCACGCGGGCCATAGTCCAGCGTCCATTCGTTGACGTACATACCCACGAATTTATCCGCCAGGCTCATGTCCATGTCGCGGGCGTACTTCAACGCATATTGCAGCGCATCCTGACGATGCGCGAGCGAATAGCGGATGCTCTCCCGAATCAAGCGGCTGACTTCGCGAATGTTTTCCGGTCCCAGATCGCGGCGCACGACGTTGCCGCCCAAGGGCAGGGGAAGCCCCGTCTTTTCTTGCCACCACACCCCAAGATCGACAACCAGGTGCAGCCCTTGATTCTGAAAAGTCAGCTGGCCTTCGTGAATGATCAATCCGGCCTCGAACTTTCCGCTCGCCACCGCCGGGATGATTTCATCAAACGGGACGACCTCGTACGCGAAACCTTCGGGCAACAATAGCCGCAGCGCGAGATACGCCGTGGTCATGGTTCCCGGCACGGCAATTTTGATTTTCTTCAGATCCGCAATGGTCGTTGGCTTGCGCGCCACCACCATCGGCCCATATTTGTCGCCCATGCTGCACCCCGTCGGAAGCAGCGCGTATTTGTCCTGCAAGAACGCGTAGGCGTGCAAGCTCACCGCGGTGACTTCGAGCTCGCCCTTCAGCGCCCGCCGATTGAGCGTCTCGATGTCTTGTAGCTCGTGCACGAAGCGAAACTTACCCGTATCAATCTTGTCGTGCGCGAGCGCGTAAAACATGAAGGCGTCGTCGGGATCGGGACTGTGCCCGACGCGGATGGTGAGTTGATTCGGAGTCATAGGACCGCAACGATTTTGTAGGGTGGGTCGAGACCGGCCTCTCAGGGCCGGTCGAGGCCCACCATTTGTGCCTAGATCTTTATCCGCAATCGCCGGCATCTGACAACCGATCGAACGGACCAGCATGCTGGCGCGCAGATTCCGAAAAAAAAGAACATGTGTTTACTATCTTGATCAACATAGTGCCAAGAGATGTTTCTAAGGCGCACGATTTGGGCGCGCGCCGTCTTGCGCCCTTACACCCTTACGGTTTTCCAAGCAGGAGAGGGCAGGTTTTTTCTAGGTCATCTTCGCCTCGGCGAGGAAATGTCTTGTCACATCCTGTTGGGGGGCGTCGAACACCTGCTGCGGAGGGCCGGATTCGGCGACTTGGCCTTCGGCCATCACAAATACGGTGTGCGCCACCTGCCGGGCAAATCCCATGGCATGGGTCACGACCATCATCGTTTGTCCCGACTTTGCCAAATCCGTGATAACGGCCATTACTTCATTGGCCATGCGCGGATCGAGCGCGCTGGTAGGTTCGTCGAAGAGAATTGCTTCGGGGTGTACGGCCAAGGCCCGAGCGATGGCCACGCGCTGCTGCTGACCGCCGGAAAGCTGTTCCGGTTTCGCGTGAAGCTTGTCCTTGAGACCCACGCGATCGAGGAGATTGATGGCGACCGGCTCGGAATGAGCGTGCGAATGGCCCAGCACGATTCGTGGCCCGGCCATGACGTTTTCGAGCACGCTCATGTGCGGAAACAAGTGAAATTGCTGAAAGACCATGCCGACGCGCTGTCGCAATGATCGCAGCACGTTTCCGTCCGGGTTGCTGGAGAGTTTCAGGTTGTCGACTTGAATCTCGCCCTGCTGGAATCGTTCGAGCCCGTTGATGCAGCGGAGCAGGGTGCTTTTGCCGCCGCCGGACGGCCCGATGATGGCCGCGACCTCGCCGCGTTTCACATTCATCGACACGCCGCGCAGCACTTCGAGTTCACCGTGGCGCTTCACGAGATTCGTAACCGCAATCATTCTGCTGCAGTCCTCCAAATTACACATTGACCTGTTTTCGGTTCTTTTCCAGCCGCTTCGCGACCAGCGAGAGCGGATAGCTCATGAGCAAATAGAGCACTGCTGTTGCTGCTGCAATTTCCAGCGGCGCCCCGGTGTTGTTGGCCTCGATGCTGTAGCGCTTGCTCAATTCGATCAGCGTGATCGCCGAACATACTGACGTATCTTTGAACAACGCAATGAAGTCGTTCGTGACGGGCGGAATCACGATGCGCACGGCTTGCGGCACGATGATGTAGCGCAGCGCCTGGAACTTGGTCATGCCCAGCGCGAGCGCTGCTTCCATTTGCCCGGCGGGGACGGCGAGCAGACCGGCACGATAGATTTCGGCTTCGTAGGCGGAATAGTTGATGGCCAGGCCTGCAATTGCCGCGACCCACGGGAAAATGTCGCGAATCAGCTCAGGAAGCGTGATGGCCGATGGGATGACGTAAAAAATCACGAATAGTTGCAGCATGAGCGGCGTGCCGCGAATCACTTCGACGTACAGGGCCAATGGCCAGCGCAGGATTGCCGGACCATAAAGCCGGCCGATAGCCACCAGCAAGCCGACCAGGATCGCCAATGGCATCGACAACACGCTGAGTTCGATGGTTACCCATGCGGAGCGCAGCAGGATCGGTAGCTTGTCGCGGATCACGCCCCAACCGTGAACGCGCTCCTGGATCTGTTCGCGTTCGGCGGCGGATTCGGATTGCGTCAACGTACTCTGCGCTTCGTTCCAGATCTTGTACTTGTTGTAAATCGCGACAAGCTGCATCATGTCGCGCAAGCTTGTGTTGAGTTCGTCCCGTAAGCGTTCGTCGCTTTGGCGAAGGTAGATGACGAAATAACCGCGTCCGACCGATTCGCCCGAGTATTTAAGGGTGGGATAGCGGTCGCGGTAAGTGTTGGCGGCGATCAGGTCGGTAAGGGTGGCGTCGAGTTGGCGGTCGCGAACATGGTCCATCGCTTGCGTGGTGCCCGGATACTCGATGACTTCAACCTCATCCGGAAACTTCTCGATCAGGTATTTCTGCGCCGCGGTGTCAGCCAGCACACCGATGCGCCATTTGCCCCCACCGGGCTTTTTCTTGAGGTCGGCCCAACCGGTCAGCCGCTCGTCATCTTTGCGGGCCAATAGCTGCAGATCGTTGACGTAATAAGGAATGGTGCAGATGTTGACCCGAAGCCGATCGGCGCGAAGTTCAATGCCGTTGATGATGATGTCGGTTTCGCCGGCGCGCAACATGTCGGCCAGATTGTCCCATTGGCATTGCTTGAACTCCGGCCGCACGCCCAAGCGTTTGGCGAGCGCTTCCATCAATTCGCCCTCGAAGCCGGCCGGGCGCTTGGGGTCGTCGGTCGGCACGATATAGGGCGCACCGCCCTCCTGATCGCCGGCCCAGCGCAGCACGCCGCGTTGGCGCACGTCGTCGAGCGTATCCGCGATGAGGGTTGGGGCGAGAGAAATGCACACCAGCAAGGAAGCGGCAAAACGGGTCGTCAAGGAAGTGGTGCTCCTTCGCGAATGTCAACACACGGGAACATAATAACGCATCAGACGCGTCATGCAAGAGATTGGTTCGCTTGCGGGTGCGCGGTTCGTTCATTAGAGTAGATCATGCCGGCGAGGAATGGGAACTTCGAGCAGGTGGGACGCGATGCAAGCAAGCATTGACCGCGTGTGCGTGGTGATCGCCCGCACGCGCCACAAGATGGTCATGGCCGAAATACAGGACGCCGCCAGGCAAGGCGCGAAAATGATCGAGGTCCGGATGGACTTCCTCACCCGCGCGCCGGATTTCAAACGGCTTCTGGAAAGCAAGCCGTGTCCCTTGGTCGCGACCTTGCGCCGTCGAGATGACGGCGGCCGTTGGGCCGGCACGGAAGAAGCGCGACTCACGCTCATGCGGCAATGCATCGCCGGCGGATTCGATTGGGTCGACCTGGAGACCGATGTCGCCGACTCCATTCCCCGATTTGGCACGGTCAAACGGATCGTGAGCTACCACAATCCGGAGGGCGTGCCCGACGACATCGAGGAAATTCACGAGCGAATGTGCCGCCAGGACGCTGATGTCGTGAAGTTGGCGGTGATGGCACAGCAGCCGTCCGACAATTTGCGAATCCTCAATTTGATCAAGGGCGCGAAGAAGCCGACTGCCGCTCATTGCATGGGCGACATCGGCTTTCCGAGCCGCTTGCTGGCACTAAAGTTCGGCGCACCGTTCATTTACGCGGCGTTCAATGAAGACCGGATGATCGCGCCGGGCATGCCCA
>JBGQCZ010000273.1:0-6956 GCA_041495645.1 Gemmataceae bacterium
AGTGTGATGACCGCAATCGTGACAGGAGGGCCATTTTTCGTACATGCGAATCACCCCGCGAGGGGACGACTGTTAGTTTTCCTCAGAAAGTGCAGAATCTCATCCAGCCTCAAATAATTGTTGCTCGCATCGTCGAAGAACATGCTCCCGTTCCGAAGCAATGGCCGTTGTTCGTCGACTTTGGACTTGCCGGTTTCAATGACTTCCTTTCGACCAGGGCCATGTATGGGAACTGAGATTCCTGCCGTTCCTTCATTTGCAGAGAGCTTGATCGGGCCGCCCCAAAGAATCCCCGGCGAATTCAAAACGCACCCAAACCGGTGGAAATCGTGAATCCTGATTTTTTCTATCAGAAGGTAATGGGGCAATCCCGCGAGATACGTCTCTTCGAAGCCCTTCCGATTCAAATCCGCGTTCGGACCCTGAAATCCCTTAAGCTCTTGTTTCTTTGCGGCCTCAAGCATGATTTCGGTGATCGCCCGGGCCGTGTAAACGGCAAGGATTAGCATTCGAAAGCCCGTTGCTTCATTCGAAGCCTTCGCAGCCGAACTCAGCAACCACCGCGTGCGTTGGTATTGTTCAACAACTCCCTCGAAACGCGGAGTCTGCCACGGAAACGGATTTTCCATCGATCGCGCCTTTCTTCGGTGCTTGGACCGGTGAGTCATGATTGGGGACACGACCTGTGCGACGCAGGTTCGTGAATTGGCCGTGTTGCCCAGTGTGGTTTTCGGTTGGCACATGGCCCATCCAAACGGTCAGACTCTTATCTGCTCGTATTCGAGTGGCAAAGCAAATCGTTTGTTAAGGTATCGCAGATAGTCTTTGCCGTCTTTATCTAGAGCGCACTCGCCCGCGATTATCAGACGAACTGCCCCCTGTGCTCCGGGCCAGAAAGCGTACTCGAGTAATTGACCCATCGCTTCGCGTATGCACGCGCGTGGGGATTCCGCCGTCTTGATCTCATAAAACCAATAGGCTCGCCTCCTGCGAACAACCACATCGATGCTCGTCCCGTTTTTTCCTTGGATTTCCGTACCGACGCTCTCTTTTCCAAATTCGTTGACAAGCCGACGGTATAACACCTTTTGAAGCTCATTGTGCCGAAGATCCCGCTCAATTTGCTCACGACGCTGCGAGACGATCGCTGTCCGCTTCTTGGTGCGGCACCCTGCCCGAAACAAGAAGTTCGTCTCCAATTGAACCGAGATCGGTTTCCTTTTCCCCCGACTCTCGACGTATTGATAGAGCGGCAAGAGCCTGTCGAATTCATCGAGAATCAGTTCATAATCGACTCGGTTGATCGGCTGGTATTTGCCAAGAAAAACGAACACGTGTTTGGCGACAAGGTGGCGGGGGATCGTTTTCACAGACCGAGGGTGATACACCGTCTCACCCTTGCCATCATCCCACGCCCACAGACTCATGTCCGCGCTGATTCTTGGGTGACGGCGAATGAAAGTGTTGAATAGCCTGACTTTCGGAGCCAAGGTGGCGATCAGCTCATCAGACTTGTACTCGCGACTCTCTTCGAACGAAAACGCCACACCGTACCTGAGATTCTTGGACTCTTCGATGCCGATGTTGAACTGGAGTTCCGTGCGGCCGCCCCAGTGACAAGCCCAGCGATCTTGGGTCGTCTTGGAATTCACCCTGAATAGATCGTTTCCGGGTCGATGACCCCGGAGTTCCTGCAACTTGCCGATTGGATGGGCGTGCGCCCTCGCGTTGAGTTCTTCTGCGATCTCATACAGAGTTGGAGTGCCCATATCGCCGTATTCCTTTTGCGCAGAGTGGGATCATTCGAGTCGGTGTCAGACTGATCGTAACAATTTCCTGACGGATTCACAAACAAATCAGACCCTTTCTAACTCCATTCACCGTGCAACATTCGGCCCGCCGCCGCATCGGGCGCGCGACCGGCTCGGAGTTTCCGACGATCCTGTCTGTTGCGCGCCGGGGCTTCGAAGACTCAGCCCCGGCCACGCGCCTTGCAATTTTGCGTCGCGCTGACATGCGCAGCGGATTCGCGTCCCGCGTGAGAGTTGCTGGATTGCCCCACGAGTGGTGCATCCACAAAAGAACAACGCGTTTCTTGGCTTGGTCTCAGACGCCGCTGCCCGAAAGAGAAGCTGATGTTTTCGTTCAATTGCCCGAACTGCGGGGCAACGCTAAAGGTGGATGCGGCTCAGGGTTGGCCCCCTCACCCCCATCCCCTCTCCCACGCATTGAGATTCTGACAAACGTCCAGTCGTTGCAGGCGGGGGAGAGGGGCGTGGAATCGCCGCGATTGAGAAAAATTCTGATCGTGTCTTGAGAGACAAGCGGCCGCTTGGCAACGAGCCACGCCCTTTGCACCGATTTTTCGAGTCCGGCTACTTCGCATGGACGATCTTGTGGAATTGATCGATGTCGCCCGCCCGGATTTCGGCGAACTTGCCGTTGCGCGTGATCGGGCCTTCGACGCGGAGCAACGCCCCGTCTAGCACATACGGCCAGTGCGAACCGCGATTGCGCATCGAGATGATCAAGTGACCAGAAATAGCGACGCGAAACTGCAGGTCGGCATCGCTGGGCGCGGATTCGTAGAGATAGACCCACTCGTCGCCCTGCTGCCGGTGGCCGACGGTGAATTCAACCGTCCTTTTCTCGCCGATGCGGTAGACCGCGTCTCGTGGAGTCAAGACGCCGCTGGCGGGAATCGGCGGAAGCTCGGCAATCTTGTCCGAGTCTCTCTTGTAGTTGATGGCCATCCAAGACACGGTAAAGGCGAATGTACACAAGGCGGCTCCGCCGATTGACAAGAGCAATGTGCGCCGCCATTGAGAAGGTTTGCGGGCGACTGGCGGCTTGTCAATGGGCGCGGCAATCGCGCGCGACTGCGGCGGGTAGAGGAGCTTGCCACCGGAGACAGCTGGGAGCGAATGGTCGTTCCGTTTTTCGCGACCGGCCTGAGCGAACCCGGTTGGCAGCGGCGACGGAACAGCTGGCAGCGGCGGCGCCAGGGGCAATGGCGGCAAAGCCATTGTGGGAAGCGGGGTTGCGCCCGAACCCGGTTCATGGGCGGGCAACTGCAATTTGTCCGAGTCGTCAAGCTGCTGCGGCGACAGCGTACGTTCCGGCTTGGGCACGGGGTTGGAAGATGGCATATCCGGCCTCCGTGAAATCGTCACGGACGGGAGAATTGTCAGTGCAAGTGTAGCTCACAATCGGCGACGAAAACGGGCAGACTGCTTACGGATGTCAAGGGCGCGTGGCCGGGTCGGAGTCTTCGACGGCCCGGTCTGTGACGCGCCGGGGCTTCGAAGACTCAGCCCGGCCACGCACCTTGCAGTTTGCGCCGCGCTGACCTAGCAGCGGATTTGTGTCCCGCGTGAGATTTGCTGGATTGCCCCACGAGTGAGGCATCCACAAAAGAACGACGCGTTTCTTGGCTTGGTCTCAGCACCGCTGCCCGAAAGAGAAGCTGATGTTTTCGTTCAACTTCCCGAACTGCGGGGCAACGCTGAAGGTGGGCGCGGCATTGGCTGACGGGCATTATACTTGCCCACAATGCAAGGACCGATTCTCCGCAAAGCAAGCATCGGCCGCGCCGTGTGGACGGGGGCACGACCTGCGGCTGCCCCCCTCACCCCCATCTCCTCTCCCCCGCATCGAGATTCTGATAAACGTCGAGTCGTTGCAGGCGGGGGAGAGGGGCGTGGAATTTCCGTGCGCGGCTGGCCTGCGGCTGCCCCCCTCACCCCCATCCCCTCTCCCCCGCATTGAGATTCTGATAAACGTCTAGCCTTTGCAGGCGGGGGAGAGGGGCGTGGAATCTCCGCGCGTTGGGAAGAATCTGATCGAATTGCCCTCTTACGTGTTTGGCGACCGCTTCGGCGGCTGGTACTTGATGCGGTCATTTCGCGCAGGACGGCAGTCCGCGTGATTGTGAAGATTTGCTTCGCACGCCGTAGAGCCGGGCTCGTTCGACGAGTTGCTCCGCCCAGGTGCGGTGCGTCGCCGGTTCGCACATGGCGTCGTGCAGTCTGAATACGGGCGGTGCGCCGTCGGTCAGGATTCGCTCGGCCGACTGCAGGTCGCGCGCGCTGACTTGGTATTGCGCCTCGATGATCGGCACCTGGTCGGGGTGAATGGCGCTCTTGCCGAAGAGCCCGTGCGCCAGGTCCTTCCGGGTTTCCCGGGCCAGAATATCGCCGCGATTGAGGTACTCGAAGACCGGACCGGTTAGGTTGAAGCCGTGCGGGCGAAAGCTCGTCGCGAGTTGGGCAATCAAAGGTCCGATCGGCGTCGAGTAGATGGTGCAGCCGCGTTGCCGGCGCATCCCGAGCAATTGCAACAAGTCGTTGCCGCCGATGCGGAGCGAAAGCAAGCGCCGTTGATAACGATGCTCGAGAAGCACGTTGCGCAAGGCAGTCACCGCCGAAGGGTCAAACATCTGGACTGATTCGAGCGTGACCATGATCTGAAACGGATCGTCCGGTTTCAGCGCGTCGAAATACTCGCTCAGGTTTTCGAGCGTCACCTTGGGCAGAACGAAACCCGTAAGATTGCGCACATAGTCCATTCTCAACAGCGCGCGAAGAACCGCCGGATTGCGTGGGCGAACAAACCGCAATAGCGGAATCGGCTCGAAACGCCGCAGAGCCGCGTCCAGATTCTTCAATGCGACGGGCAGGTCGTTTTGCCGAATGGAGTCCTCGGTGCAGAAAATGACCGAACGTAAGTTCGGGTATTTGACGCGGTTGCCGATCGATACCAGATCGGACCGCGTGGCCGGCACATACAGGGAGGCCCCGAGTTGAAGGGAGGGCATCATCCGGCAAGCTCCTTGATGATCGCGACGGCGGTGTACGGCAGCGAAGCGTCAACCACGATCGGCACATTCTTCTCGCGGGCGAGGATCAGCACGTGTGCCACTTCGGGCAAGTCGGGGTCGCGGACCAACACACACTCCGGCACGCGGCGGAGCAAGACTCGTGTCGCCTCTCCCAATCCCGGTTTCACATAGTTAATGTTGCGGACGCCGAAGCGTTCGCGCATTTTCGCGAGCAGCGACTCACTCGTGACTCGCATTCGGGCTTGACGCTCCGGCGTCACCCCACCAACGGGCGAAGGATCCTCGATCCGCTCAATTTCTTCGTAAACCCGATCGACGAACCAACGCGACAAATCCTCGGCCGCGTACTCCTCATAGAAAAGGCAGCCGTGAAAGTCTCCGGGGCCAACCACCGCCTCGTTGAGGATTGACCGGCTGACAAGGCCGGAAACCGTGGCACCGAGCACGCTGGATGGAATCAGATAGTCCGCGGCGGAGGCGGCGAATGCGGCCGCGCCGCACAGGTCCGCCACGGTGTAAAGGCCCGAGTCCAAGCTAACTCGGTGGCGTTCGTTGAAGCCGCGAATCGCCTCCCGAAGTTCTCGTGCGATCACGCCCTTGCCCGTCCAACCATCCACGAACACGACCGATTCGACGGGGTGAAGATTCAGAATATGGTGAAGGGCCGCCACGTCGATACCGCGATCGCGAATGATGGAGACGGAGTAATGACTTGCCGGCCGCCCCAATCGCCGGCGCAAAGTCCGGGCAAGCAGCACGCCCACCGGCGCTCCCGCGCGGGCTAGAGACACCAATGTAATCGCTGCCGGCCGGGCATTGGCGATGTGTTGGGCCAAGACGACAAGATCGCGCGCGAAGCGTTTCTTCTCCTGATCCAGTGCCCGATGAAAAACCTGCAAGTATTGCGGCGACGGAAGGCTTTCGCGGCTAATCATTTCGCTGTAGTGGCGACGGCCGGACTGAATGAGGCGCTCTTTTTCGCCGACCTCGGTAGGTTCGAGCCGAACCGGTTTGAGCAGAAAGGTCACGTCGTCGCGGTGATAGCTGCCGCTGAACATTACGAATCCTGGCGATTGAGTCGGTGAACAGCCAACTGGCTGGCTCGGGGCAACAAGCTGTAATCGCAGAGTTCGATAAAGGGAGCGTCGGTCAAACTGTCGCCCATGCCGAGCGTCAACACGGGCTCATTTCCGAAGTGGCGGCGAAGAACATGCCGCACCGCTTTCTCCTTGCCGAGAAATCTTGGAACAACGGACAGGTTGTTGCTGTTGTAATGGATGAAAAACCGTTCGCGATCGATGTGGCCGTTTAACTCTTCGCGGATCGGATCGAGTCTTGAGCCGTCGCCATTGGCGTGTTTGACGACCAGGTACAAGGGCATGTCAAAATCCGAGACGATCCTCGCATAGGCGCCCAATTGCCTCGCTGCAATGAATCGCTCGACCGTCCCGAGAAGAGCATCGAGATCGGGGGCCAAATCGAGGGCACGCGGACGGATCTCCGCGTCCCAACTGACATCGAGTGTGCCGTCAGGCAGTAACACCACGCCGCCGAAATCGAGGATGGCAACATGCTCGAAGGGCAAATCAACGCGCCGAAAGGCATTGAGGTTCCGAGCAGTGGTGGGAATGACGGTAGCGGCGCGAAACAGGACGTCCAACAAGGCGCCTTGGCGTTCGGTCATGAATGATAGCGGAGTTCCGTCGCGACCGCGGGCGGCGGGGCGAACGGCTTCTCCGGCGGGGCATTTCGGCCGCGTCTGGAAAATAGTGTCGTCCAAGTCGATAAACAATACGCAGCGCATCGCACGTTGTATTTGTTCGAGGAGGGTGTCTAATCCGCAAAAAAAACCGGCGTCGCGCCGATGATTGATGGCAGGGCATGCGCAGCGGGCAACGGCCGGGTTTCATACCCGATCAAGATCCGGTCATAGCGTCGATCACTGACGTTATAAAGATAGTTCGTGATCCCGTCGTCGTAATTGTCGCCAAATTCCAGGACACTGGTGATATCGCGGTCCGCCAGCAAGGGCGAACGAGTCGTCGATTGGAAACTAACGTCGAAGCCGAGATTCTCAAGACGTTGTGCGAGCAGGCAGGGTGCATGGGCGAACTCA
>JBGQCZ010000274.1:0-6945 GCA_041495645.1 Gemmataceae bacterium
CGCCGTGATGGCAGCGCCGTCGGGCCCTGATACCCGTGTGCAGAAGTCATGCTCTAGCCCGGTCTCGTCTGGGGTCGTTATTACCTTGGCAATAACAAAAAGACTATGGAGCGGTGCTGGAAACATTGGCCCCTTGATGACATCGATGCCGCCGCCAAGCAGGTTTAACATACCCCTCTCGGTCACGTCCGCAGCTTCGGCGAAGAGTGAAAACTCGAGTTGCATTTGACCGATCCAATCACTGCACCGAGCGCGATTCGAGGAAAAACTACCCGAGACCATTATAAGTCATTATGGAAGAAGTCTCGGACAAACCAACCGCCAACTATTGCACCCGCTCGATCTTTAGCGTGTGCTGCTTGAGAAATGTCTCGCATTCCGGGCGCGTGAAGACGCCGGGGGTGGTGCCGATGGCCCGCACACAGCTGGCGCCGAGGGCGCTCGCATACCTGAGGCAATCTTCCGTGCCCATGCCGTTTAGCATCCCGTAAATGAAACCGGCGTCGAACGCGTCGCCGCCGCCGGAGCCGTCCACGAACTCGATCGGGTAGATACCTGCCCGATACGTCCCTTCGTCGTTCATCAACAACGAACCGTCGTGGCCGCCCGAGATGATTGCGGTTTTCACGCCGAGATCGCGGAAGATCTTGGCTTGCCGGCGCGTATCACTTTCGCCGGTGATAAGCCGGGCCTCGTCCGCGTTGGGTTTGAACACGTCGGTATGCGGAAGGACGGGTTTGAGTTGGGCCAGGTAATCCACTCCCGGCGGCGTGACCACGTCGAGGAACGTCTTCGCGCCTTTGACGCGCGCGGTGCGAAAAAGCGTAGCGAGTTCACCGCCGGTGAGTTCCTGCATCAGCAGAAAGCCGCCGACATACAGGACTTTGCAGCCGGCGGGGTCGATGTCGGCGGCGCGAAATCCGGCGTTGGCGCCGAATGTATGAATGTAGCGGCGGTCCTGCCCGGCCACGTTGACGATCAGCGTCTGGCTGGTGTCCTGGCCCTGAACGGCTTTCAGGGCCGAGGTTTCGACTTTCGCTTCCTTCAGCATGTCGCCGACGATGCGGCCGAACAGGTCGGCGCCCACGCGGCCGGAAACGGCGCTGCGTACGCCCATTTTGGCCAGATCGACGGCGGTGTTGGCCGCGCAGCCGCCCAGCGTGAGGAGCATGCGCTCGGCCATGACCAGTTCGCCCGCGCCCGGGAGGTGCGAAATCGGCGTGCAAACGTGGTCGGCCACGATGATGCCTGCGCACAGAACGTCGGGGGTCGAGGGCATAAAATTTCGTAAGGCGGACACTCTTGTCCGCTCGGGTTAGCGGACAAGAGTGTCCGCGTTACGGGTCAGAAGATACTGTAGGTGCGGCCCAAAACGCAAACAATGCCGCGGAAATTGTTGCCGTGGTCCTGCCATCTGCTTCCCCGGCGCACTAAGTCATAGTAATGCGCGTCTTCGGGTTTCGGCTCGCGGCGCGGAGATGAGGGCTGAATGCGTGCTCCGTTCCCCAATCTGTTGCGCCGGTTTCAGCCGTCGCGCTATGGGCGCAAGCCGTCGCTGGTGCTGGTGAACGGCCTCGCCGAGCAGAACGAATCGTGGTACCGCAACCATCGCTTTTGGCGGCGTCACTTCGAGGTATTTATGCCAAATTACCTCGTTTACGACGGCGACGCCATTCACAGCCGAATTAAGCAAAAACAGCCAATTAACATCGAATATCTGGTCGATCAATTGTACCAGTACCTGACCAAATTCGTTCAAGCGCCGCCCTATCACATCGTGGCCAGCAGTCTCGGGGGCAAAATCACCGTTGAATTCGCGGTGAAATACCCCGAATTGGTCGAGCGGATCGTGTTGCTGTGCCCGTCGGGAATGGGCGACGACGAGCGGCTGCCGCTCGTTGATGGAGTGAGGCGCAATGATATGAGGGCGCTGGTGGAGAGTGTTTTTTACAGTCCGCGTCGGCACGCCGACGGCGAGATGATCCGCTTCTACAAGCGGCAGTTTCCCAATCGACGGTGGCGCGTCGGCATGCTCAAGACCGTGCAGGACACCAAGGAACACACCGTCCGCTCCAAGATCAAGGAGCTACGCTCGCCGACCTTGCTCGTCAGCGGCAAGAACGACCGCATCTGCGATCCGAAGGAAGCTCAAGCGGCCGCCGAAGAACTTCCGAACGGCCAGTTCTTGTTGATTCCGAAATGCGGGCACGCCCCGCAAATCGAAAAGGCCTGGCTGATCAACCGCCTGGTGGTGCATTTCCTGACGCACCCCAAGCCGACCTCCCACCCGCGCCTCACGCAATTGCTGCTCGGTTCCACCAAGTAGAGATCACGGTTCCATGAGCTCACCCGAAAACCCGCATCCCGACTCATCCGGCAAAGGGCCCGTCAACGTTTCCGAAGGCCGCTGGCTGATGTTCACGAAGTTCTTGGAACGCGGGCGCGTGATCGCGTCGGTCGCTCCGAGTTCGCGCTCCATGGCGCGAGCGATCTTGCGCGACATCAACTTCGAGACCAATCGCTGCATTGTGGAGCTGGGCGCCGGGACCGGGCCAATCACGGCGGAACTTCTCAAACGCATCGGCAAGAATTGCCGCTGCCTGATCGTCGAACTCGATCACGACCTTTGCCGCCATTTGCGCAAGCGCTTTCCGCAGGCCGACATCGTCGAAGCCGACGCATCGGAATTGGACCGGCTCCTCGACGAACGCGGCATCGAAAAAGTCGATCACATCCTTTCCGGCCTGCCGCTGCCGTCAATCCCCGAGGAAATTCGCGAACGCATCCTCGACGCCTGCGCCCGCCGCCTCACTCCCGACGGCACGTTCCGCCAACTTACCGTCATGCCCTGGTACTACTACCGCATGTACCGCCGCTATTTCCAGGACGTGCGCTTCCGCTTCGTGCCCATGAACTTCCCACCCGGCGGCGTCTACGTCTGCAAGAGCTACCAGGAACGCGACGACAAGCCGATTATCTGAGACACGGAAAAGCCGCTGAAGAAAACCGGGAAACCGAGAACCGAAAACCGAGAATGAAGAACGTTCTTCATTTTCGGTTTTCGGTTTCCCGGTTTTCTTCGTTGTTCTGTCCGCACTCTCGTTGCGATTTGCATTATCACGTTGAGGCTTGGCCGAGGTTCAAAGACCTCGGGAGAGAGTTCACCTTGTTTGTTGCGCCCGAGCAACAGGGAGTTTTTTCGATGAAGAGTTATTCGAAGTTCATGTTGGCGGTGGCGGTCGTAGGGTTGGCGACTTCGTTCGCGGCCGCGGCGCCTCCGCCGATCCGAATCCTGCCGACTCCGCCCAGTCGACCGATTCCGCCCGTGCGGCCGGTGGTAATCGTGCCGAGCACCGTGGTCATTTCTCCGGCCCCGGTGTATTTCCGGCCGGTCAGTTATGCACCAGTCATCTACACGCCCATCGTGCCGGTGCGGACCGTGTTTTCGGTGTATTACCGGTCAGCGCCGTTCACTCCGTGGGTGCGCTACAATTCGACCACCAGCCTGCTGCTGGCCGAAACCGAACGCGACTCACTTATTTTCGACTACGGATTCGACGCGATCGTGCGTTGAAAAGGAACCAAAGTCGCCCCTCGGCCGCCGGTCGCCATGACCGGCGTGCCGATTTCGCATGCGCGAGCAATGCTCAATGACTTGGGGAGACTGGCAGCGTTTTCAATTTCGCCTGCTTCCATACGAATTCAATGATGTTGCTTTCCCAAAGCTGAGCGGAATCCCCATGCGTGGATCTCAAACTGCCGCCTGTTCATGACGTGACGGCGCTAAAAAATTGGCAAAAAAATTGGGGAAAAATTGGGTCAATTGGTGTCAATTCTGTTTCTTGTCGCAAAAAATTGGTGTCACCATTTTTTTTGACACCATTTTTTTTAGCCGGCCCTTTGCCCCTACTTCTTCCTTGCCCCGATAGCGGCCTTGAACTTGTCCCGCTGGAACTTTTCTTTGTCGAAGTAGTCATCCAGCAGGATGATGTTGACTGCGGCGTCGAGTTGTGTGCCCCCGAATTCGTCCACCTTGTCTTTCCAGAGCGAGACGTCCTCCGCGGTCAGTTGCTTCAGGCGCGCCAGATACTTCTTGCCACGCTCGGCGCTGTACTTCTGCCCTTCGTGAAGAGCGTCAACCGGGATGAGGACGAGTGGAACAGCCCACGCTGGCCCTCCGGCGTAGATTGTAGTGTCCGTTTGTCCGATCTCCTTCTTCAGCAGCGCTTCAAACGCTTCCTTCCAGACTTTGGCTTCCGACGCTGGCATGGTTTGGGCGCGCTTGAAGAGATTGTCCGCGGTCTTGGCGTTCCACTTGAGATCGTCGAACGCCACGCTCAGATGAATCACGAAGTCGGTGCGGCATACCTGTCTTGCACTCGGAACCCCGTCTTTGAGTTTCTTGTCCATGATCCGTTCCAGTTCGACGACCCACTTCTCAAGGTCTTCTTTGGGTACGGCCTCCAGACGCTTGTTCGCTTTCTTTATCGCGTCCACGGAAATCTCGGTTCCAGGTCCCCCAGGAGAAAGAAGCAGTGGCACTCCACCCGGCGGCTGGATCTTGCCGAGGTCGCTCGAATCTTGGTTTCGTCCTGGCCGACCTCTCGCCGGCACATGCTCCTCAAACCCGTCTACCAGGCGCTCAAACTCCTTGAGGAACTCCTCGGGCACATTACGCGGGTACTTCAGGTGGATGTACAGATGATGGTCAAGCTTCTTGGAGTATGGGGCCATCAGCAACAGGGTAAAGTACCGCTTGTCGAATGACTGGGGCACAATGGCCATGCCCCCGTACTCGCCTGCGCGAAGTTCGATGTCGCCGTAGATGCCGCTCTTCTGCGGCCCAAGCTCTTCGCGGGCGTCCTGCCACTCACCTCTCAACAGAGGCTCGTGGATCATGAATGTCCGGGTGTTGTACTCGAAGTGAATGGTCTGATCCTTCAGGGTCACCTTGGCTTTCGGGTAGTGCTTCTCGACGAGCTTACGGACCTCCTCAACGAACGGTTTGAGGTCCGGCTTCGACGCGGGTTTGTCGTCTCCCTGAGCGACATGGATGCCGCCCAGGAACAGGAGTAGGAGTACAGCAGTGAAGAGAGCGGGCCTGTGACGCATCGAAAAGCACCTCCGCGTGAGATCGAGCCTGTGCCGGCTAACACCGCCTCAGCGTCCCCGTTCGGGGACGCTATGTTTTGTGAACGTCACATGAGACGCGGTGTCCTTCGAACCGTCGATGAGCAGCATCTGGGCCAAATACCCAACGGTCGGCTTCGCTCCGTCGGGGCCGATGTTCGAGTAGCCGATACGGGTCTGAGGAGTGAGTTTGATCTCGACCCGCTTCGGATTCTCTCCGCGAACGGCCGACGGCTGCTCCAGTGTGATCGTCGCACCGTCCTTGGAGACGCCAGCCACCTTACCGCGGACCGTCACCCACCGCTCCCGAACCTCCCCGGACAGGGCGACTCCGGCTGCCGTCTCTTTTGACCCATCCTCGAACCAGACCGCGGCGTATTGACCCTCGGCAGACTTGGCCCCTCCCGGGCCGACGTTGTGATAGACGAGCGAGCACTTCTCACCGAGCTTGAGGACCATCCTCTTCGGCTCCCCGCCGAGAGGCCCGACGGGTTGCTCGATCGTGACAGACTTGTCGGTCATGGTGATCAGTTTGCCGCGGATGTCCTCACCGCGGTTGAATCGTGGCAAGGCACTCCCGAAAAACTGCACCTTCCCAGCAATCTGGTTGCCAGAAACCCTGGCGTTGTTGTCGTACAAGACCCAGGCCGTCTGATTCACGGCGATTTCGGCTTTTCCCTCGGCCACGTCAGAGAACGCAAGCACCGTCTTGTCGTCGAACCGGAATCTCTCCTTCTTTTTCTCGACGCCGCGTACCGCCGGAACCTCAAGTTCGATCCCCTTGCCGTCCTTATCCACGCCGACCACGGTGCCAATGAGGTCGTAGCCACGATTACCGCCTTCCGACCCTCCGAACCCTACACGTGCGACCAACCCCTTCTCGGCATTGTCCAGCCACACACCCACGGCGTAGCCTTCGGTGGGCTTCGCGCCGTTCGTAGTGACGCCGTCATAGGTGATGGCGGTCTTGTCGCCGATCTTCACCTCGATCGTGATCGATTCCGCGGGGCGTTCGGTCGCCACGCCCTCGACGGTGAACGACTTGCCGTCCTCGCTGACCTTCACCACCCGGCCAGTGAGATCGGGCCGCTTCACATTCCCGCGGTCGCGCGGCTCCTCGGACGGGGGTTGGGAGGTGGCAGGCCTCGGTGATTCGACGTCCCGGGGTGTGGTGGCGGCAGCCGGAGGGTTGTCGTTCTCAGTGGCGGCAACCCCATCCTTGTCGTCTTTCGATTTTTTATCCTTCTCGCCCGTTTCACAGGCGTTGAGCTTGTTGGCCTTGGGTTGGGGAGCCATCAGCGGTGGTGGCGTCTTTGCCCTTTCGATGATGGTAGGAAACGCTCTCGTGCCATCCGGCAATCGGAAGGGGAAGACCTCTCGTCCGTGGGTTCGTTTCAACACGACGAGGATTTGCTGACTTCCCTTCTCGGTGATGAAGTTGCCCGGCCTTTTCGACTCAGTTCCCAGATCGTAGCACAACCGCAGGGTGTCGCCCTCCAGCGCGTAGATGCCCTCAATCGTCTTAGTACTAATCGCCAAATCGTAGGTCTTGGGTTTGCGCGTCGGTTCCAAATACAAGCCACCTTGGATTTCGGAGTCTCTGGTCTGCCAGCACGCTCTTTTCCCATCAACCATGAACACCTCCTTATCCAGCTCGGAGCGCTTCCCGCCACGTTCTATCGAGACGACCGACCAAACTCCTTGAAGCCGGTCCAAGTCAGTCTTGGCTGCGTCCTTGGCGGGTTGCTCGGGCGCTTTTCCCGTCGTGACTTCCGGCCGGGTCCCGGCTGGCGGGGGCGGATCGGCCTTCACCTC
>JBGQCZ010000275.1:0-6934 GCA_041495645.1 Gemmataceae bacterium
GCCGCCATCGACTTGAACGACAACCCTTCTTCCACTCGCAACAAGAACGCGGCCCGAAACTCCGTGGGCAGCTTGCCGACCGCCTGCGCCAACTGCTGCAGCGCCTCGCGGCTGAGCGTCTCCTCGATCGGACCTTCCTGGTGGTTGGGCAACTCGGGCGGCAGGGCTTGGCGCTGACTCGACCTGGCCCGATGCAGGTTCACGAAGTTGTTGTGCCCGATGCGGAACAGCCAAGCCCGGAAATTCGTTCCCGCCTGAAACCGGTCGATGGCGGCGAACGCCTTCATAAATGTTTCCTGGGCCAAATCCTCCGCAGCGTGCGCATCGCGAGTCAGGTGGTAGAGCCAGCGATACAGCCGATCCCAATAGCGCTCGACCAGGACGGCGAAGGCTGACCGGTCGCCCTTTTGGGCGCCACGAATCAACTCAGGCTCCTCGGCCAGGAGTCGCTCGCCGTCCTTCGCCACGCTGTCCGCACCCTCGTTGGAGTCGGATCGTTCGCGAGAATCGGCACCCGCGGCCCCTTCGCCGCAGGCGTTTCCGCGTCGCCATCACCGTTCGGCCCTATTCCTGGCTTCGCGGTCTGGCTCTCCCACCAGTATAACCAACGCCCGGGCGGGGTGTTGGCGATAATCCCCAGCCAAAATGGTTGTTCGAATCGGAAACATCAGGTATAGGCGGACTTGCGGTGGTTGTTGAGCTGTCTGGTAAGGTATAGTTTGACGCTTGGTCATGGAGGATTTGCCATGCCTTCCCCGCCTGCCGTGCTGTTGGTTGTGGACCCGGCCAGCACCCAAACCGACGCACGCCAAATCCTCGAAAAGGCTGGATTTGGCGTCCAGCTGGCGACTTTCGATGCGACGGACCCCAAACCTGGGCAATTTCGCCACACCGTAGTCGACAGCTCGGGGGCGCCGCCACGGGCAGCTGGGTTCTGCCGCCGTTGGTGCGAACATCGCGGCAACGCCGAATCCGCTATCGTTTGGCTGGCCGACTCACCTGAAGACCGCATGGCCGGCTGGCAAGCCGGTGCCGACGCCGTACTCGGACGCCCGCTGGCCTTCGGCGAACTGCCGGCGCAAATCGAGCGGCTGACCATCCACGCGGATGAACGCAAACGGCTCTCGCAACGCGCCAACGAATCGACGCAAATCAATCAGACGCTGCTGCAACTATACCAACAGAGCGACGTCGATTTCCGCATCGCCCGGCGAATCCAGCGTGCGTGCCGGCCGACCCAATTGCCGGCCGTCGGCAGGGCCCGCTTCACGGTCAGCCATCGTGAGCGCGTCGGCAGCCCCGGCGATTTTCACAACGTCCTGCGCGTCGATGAAGACCGCGTCGCGTTTTTTCTCGGCGAAGTGATGGGCCAGAGTCTGACTTCATGCATGCTCGCTGTTTTCATCCATCAAAACGTCGGGCCGAAGGAAATCACCGGGCAGACCTACCGTGTGCTACCGCCCGAAGAAGTACTGCATCGACTCGGCCGAGCGCTGGCGATGCTCGGCATACCCGATCCGCCGCTCGTGCGCTTGACTTATGGCTTGTTGAATTCCCAGACCGGCGAACTCTCGTTTGCCTGCGCCGGACACACGCCGCCGCTGCGATTGCCGGCGATTGGCCCGGCGGAATTCTGGCGGGCACCCGGTCCAATGCTCGCGCCGAGCGACACGCACTACACGGCGCAGAGCGCTCAATTGCGGCCCGGCGATCGCATCCTCCTGTTCACCGACGGCCTCCCCGGCGCCACGCCACAACCGCTCGACAACCTTCGGGCCGCGGTCGAGGCGCGCCGAGAGTTGCCCTTACCGGGACTGGTTGCCTCCGTCACTCAGGATCTTCTCACGCAAACTCTCGAGCCGGACGATTTCACGCTCCTGGGACTCGAGTTTGTTTGAGCAAGGTATGCTTGCTTCAATGCCCGCAAACCTTCTTTACCTCGCTCACCGCGTGCCCCATCCGCCGGACAAGGGCGATCGCATCCGCAATTGGAACGTGCTCCGCTTCCTAGCCCGCCGCGCCCGCGTCCATTTGGCTTGTCTTGCCGATGAACCTGTTCCCGCCGAAACCCGGCGTGTGTTGACCGAAACCTGCGCCGAATTGGCGATCGTGCCGGTTGGCATCGGACGCCGGCTGCGAATGCTTGGCGGTGCGCTAATCGGCCGCACTTTTTCCGAAGGGGCCTTTTCATCGCCGCAGTTGCGGCGCGTGATTCGCGATTGGACGGCTCAAACCAAATTCGACGGCGTCATCGTGTCGGCGTCCAGCTTGGTTCCCTACGTGCGCCAGACACCAGGAGTCCCCGCCGTCGTCGATCTCGTGGATGTGGACAGCCAGAAATGGCTCGACTTCGCCGCTTCCAGTTCGTTTCCCAAATCGCTGCTGTATCGCATCGAAGGCAGGCGCCTGCGAAACCTGGAACGCGACCTGCCCACATGGTGCAAAGCCGTGCTGGTGGTGAGCCAGGCCGAAACCGAACTGTATCGCCAATTCGCCAAGCCCGGCCCGATCTACACCGTCACCAACGGCGTCGATCTCGACTATTTCCAACCGCAAGACGTGCCCGAAGAACTCGCTTGCACGTTTGTCGGGGCGCTCGACTACAAGCCCAACGTAGACGGCGCGTGTTGGTTTGCCGAAGCGGTTTGGCCGGAGTTGCACAAACGCCGCCCGGAACTTCGCTTTCGTCTCGTCGGCCGGCAGCCCGCCGCGGAAGTGAAAAAACTCGCTGACATACCCGGTATCGAAGTGGTCGGCCAAGTACCGGACGTGCGTCCGTGGGTCGCGAAATCGCGCGTCATGGTCGTTCCACTGCGCATCGCTCGCGGCGTGCAAAACAAGGTGCTGGAAGCGCTGGCGATGGCCAAGGCGGTGATTTCGTCCCCGGCGGCGCTGAATGGATTGGGCGTCAAGGCGGGCGAGCATCTACTGTCGGCGAGTTCGCCGCAGGAATGGATCGAGGCGATCCTGAGCCTGCTCGACGATGAAGACTTGCGCCGGAGGCTCGGGCAGGCGGGGAGGGCTTATGTGGAAGCCCATCACACCTGGGAACGATGTCTGCGACCTCTCGCCGACATTCTGAATTTGCACCTGGTCTGAACACGATGCGAGAAGCGCCAAGAGTGCGGCCGACGGAATCTGCTTGCGTGATACAATACCCTTCATCTGCGAGGGCTCCGTGAGACGATCCAGGAAGTTGCGCCATGCCCGCCAGGAACATTTATCACGATGCGGTGATTCGTGCCCTGACTGCCGATGGCTGGACCGTCACCCACGATCCGCTAACTCTTTCTTACGGCGGCCGAGACTTGTTCGTCGATCTTGGCGCCGAACGCGCGGCGATAGCCGCCGAACGGGCGGGCCGAAGAATCGCTGTCGAAATTCAGAGCTTTCTAAGTCCATCGCCCGTGCGTGACTTGCAAGAAGCAGTAGGTCAGTACGAAGTGTATCGGGCCGTACTTGCGGAAACCGATCCGGGTCGCGAAGTCTATTTGGCCGTGCCATGCCGCGTGCAGCAAAGTGTTCTCTCGGACGAGCTCGGCCAACCCATTGTCTCCCGGCTGAAATTACGGCTGCTGGTATTCGACGAACAACGAGGGAGTGTGGACCAATGGATCGGGTAAATGAATATCGCGCGATCGTGCGGCGAGTGATCGAAGAATATGCGAGTTATCGGCCATCTCATGGCAACATTGAGACGGAAGCAGTCGTTGATGCGGCTCGCGACCACTATGAGGTGATGCACGTTGGTTGGGACGGTGTTCGCCGAGTTCACGGTTCGGCTGTTCACGTCGATATCATCGACGGCAAGATTTGGATCCAATACGACGGAACCTCGCGGCCGATTGCCGAGGAGTTGGCGGCGGCCGGAATACCGCGCGAGGACATTGTCCTGGCATTCCACCCCGCCGAATTGCGCCGCCACACGGGTTTTGCGGTGAAGTAGCGTTGACTACAGCTATTCGGAGTCGCCAAGATCCGAGGATGGCAAATTCGGAGACAATGGAATGCCATCGATCGAACTCGTGAGCGTTGGCCAGCTTGATGCCCCGCGGTTGCCGCCATTTGCTTTCGCAGTCCGAAGCAGCCCTCAACTCGTTTCCGACCGAAGTCCATCGCCGTTGTTCCAAGGCGATTTCGATGAACTAAAGGGCTGGATCTACCACTTAGGCAGTCCCTTTTGCTCTAAACCTGACTATAGGGGGCCGTTCTTCGCCTATGAGTTGCTAAGTCGCCGCAGTCTGCTTGGAGACTTGAACGGGCTGCTGGAATTTGCGCCAAATTTCGTTCTCGACCTACGACCGTTGTTGGGATTGCTGCTGCAACTGTCTCCACTTAGGCAGGTAGTTTTTACTACGGATTGGCAGTTTGGTCCCACGCCACCCGAACGCTCACAACCAGTGAGCCCAGGTCAGTTTTGGCGGCTTCACGCGGGCCGTCATCTGCGACTCAATTCACTTTACCCAATCCACGATTCGGTCTAAGTCGAAAACACAGACGGTCCGGACGGAAAGACACTTGCGACTTGCGGCTGAGACCGCGCGGCCGCCCGATGATTCGCAACTTGGAGCCATTGCACCACCTTTCATTGGGGCATCGGGCTTGATGATTCCCCTTCATCCCGTTAGCATGCAATTAAGTGCAAATTTGATGACGAAGGAGAAACCATGCTTGACATCGCCAAGGATATTCAGAGCCTCTCGCACTTCAAACGCAACACGGCTCAAGTCTTGAAGCGGATGAAGAAATCGGGCAACCCGGTGGTGTTGACGGTAAACGGCGCGGCCGAAGTCGTTGTCCAGGACGCCGCCGCTTACCAGCGACTCATGGCCGTCGCCGAAAGGGCCGAGATGATGGAATTTCTGAGAGAGGCCAAGACCGACGCCGACACCGGCCAGACCGTGCCGGCCCGCGAGTTTCTCGAATCGTTGGGACAAAAGAAGAGGGCCAAGAAGGCATGAGCTTTCGAGTCGTCGTCGCCCGCCGCGCCGCCCGCGAAATCGAAGAACAATTCAATTGGCTCGCGGAGCGGTCGGACGCCGCAGCCAGTCGCTGGCGGAACTCGCTCCTCGACGCGATCGGCACGCTCGAAGACAATCCCGAACGCTGCCCCGAGGCGCCCGAAGCCGAGTCGTTTGTGGGGCTGCGCCAGATTCTTCACGGCAAACGCCGGCACATTCGCCGAATCCTTTTTGAAATCCGCGGGCAGACCGTAGTGGTCCTGCGCGTTCGGCACAGCGCCCAGGACATCTTGGAGCCCGAGGATCTCTAACTACCGCACGAACGCTCGTCGGGATCGGAGTTGTTTATTCGGTCGGCCTTCGACCTCGCTTTTTCGCCTTGCCTGCACCCTTTCCCCTCCTATACCAGCGCCATTCGATCCGGCCCGATGATTCGCAACCTGGAGCCTTTCTCCCATGGCCATTGCCGCGCCTTCGCCTTCCGCCGTGAAATCCGCTCTTGAATCCGGCGGCGGGATTCTTCGCCTGGCCCCGACGTGGGTGCCGCGTTCGTTCCTCATGCCGGGCCGGCGCATCAAGCTCGCCCCGCAAGACACCTATGCCTACGGCGCCCATCGCGGCGGGATTGATGAACGTTGGTTTGCTTCCACGACGCCGGCGGCCAATGAAAATCGCACGGAAGATGAAGGGCTGAGTTGGGTCGTCGTCGATGGTAAGAAGGCCTTCACCCTGGTGGATGCGATTGGGCTAGAAGGCTCGGCGTTCATCGGCAAAGCGCTGTGGGACAAGTATAAGCGCTGGCCCGTTTATTCAAAGTTCTTCGATAACTTTGGCCCGATCCCGCACCACATGCACCAAAGCGACGAACAGGCCGCCAAGGTCGGCCAGCAGGGCAAGCCCGAGTCGTATTACTTTCCCCCGCAATTAAATAACCTCGGCAATAACTTCCCGTACACCTTCTTCGGCCTGGAACCGGGCACGACCAAGCAAGATATCGTCAATTGTCTGGCCCGCTGGAACGAGGGCGACAACCTCATTCTGAATTATTCGAAAGCCTATCGCTTGCAGCCCGGAACCGGCTGGCTCGTCCCCCCCTGCGTGCTGCACGCGCCCGGTTCGCTCGTCACCTACGAACCGCAATGGGGCTCCGACGTGTTCGGCATGTATCAATCGCTCGTCGAGGGCCGCCCGGTTCCGTGGTCGCTGCTGGTCAAGGATTTCCCGAAGGACAAGCATCAGGATTTGCAGTACCTCGTGGATGCCCTCGATTGGGAAGGCAACGTCGATCCCAGCTTCAAGGACCATCATTACCTGGAGCCGATCAGCGCCAGCAAGGGCGACGGCTGGGAAGACAAGTGGATCGTCTACGGCAAGGTCAAGGGCAAGGAACTGTTTAGCGCCAAGGAACTCACGCTGCAACCGAAGGCGAAAGCAACCGTCAAGGACAACGGCGCTTATGGTCTCATAGCAGTGCAAGGAACCGGCAAGATCGGCAAAAGCCCGTTGCAGACGCCAGCGATGATCCGTTTCGGCGAGTTGACCACGGATGAGTACTTCGCGACCGAGGCGGCAGCCAAGGCCGGCGTGACCTTTGAAAACACCGGCGATGAAGCACTTGTCACGCTGCGTTACTTTGGTCCCGATGTGAACCCGACGGCGCCGAACGTTGGAGACCATAAGAAAAAGAAATAACCAAGTTCCGTTTACGTTTCGCGCTCGCTTCCTCCTTAAAGTGAGCGCGAAACGTAAACGGGGAGTTAGTGATCCCAGCAACCCATTCTGGACTCTCCCATGAATACGTTTCCCAAATTGCATAACGCCCTTTGGCCCGGCGTGGTGGGCAAGGGCTCGGCCGACGGCGAGCCGACCATCGACATCGACACCATGCTCGACTTGACGGCCAAGGCCTCGGTCAACGGCGTGAAGTTTGACGGCGTTGACCTGTTCCTTTTCGCGCCGCACGTCGATATCGA